>NZ_JBYTCE010000034.1:0-42758 GCF_058789975.1 Paenibacillus sp. FW104-T2
GGTAAAGATATCTGGCTATATGGTGGAGCAAGTCTTATTACAACTTTTATCAATTTAGGGCTTGTTGATGAATTTAGATTATCAGTCCACCCTGTTGTTTTGGGAGAAGGAAAACCACTGTTTGTTGATATAAAACAGAGGTTGAATTTAAAAATGGTGAATACAAGAACGTTCTCTTCGGGTGTTGTACAACTAATTTATCATTTAGATGAAAATTAAATCCGAGGTGAGGCTATGAACGTCAATGAAATCATCATTGAAGGAGCACGCGAAAATAACCTGAAAAACGTGAGTGTACGCATCCCGAAACGAAAAATCACGGTCTTCACTGGTGTTTCGGGTTCTGGCAAATCCTCTCTGGTCTTTGACACCATCAGCGCCGAAGCTCAGCGGCAGCTTAATGAGACGTTTTCTGCATTCATCCGCAATCGGCTGCCCCGGTTCAGTCAGCCGGACACCGATCGGATCGAGAACCTGTCTACAGCGATTGTCATCGATCAGAAAAGGTTTGGTGGCAGCTCCCGTTCGACGGTCGGCACGATAACCGATATTTATGCGATGCTCCGGCTGCTGTTCTCCAGAATTGGTAAGCCCTTTGCCGGCAATTCTCATGTTTTTTCGTTTAACGACCCGGCCGGTATGTGTCCGGAATGCTCCGGAGTCGGGCAGGTTGTACAGTTCGATGTTGACAAGCTGTTGGACAGGTC
This sequence comes from Paenibacillus sp. FW104-T2, assembly GCF_058789975.1. Classification (NCBI taxonomy): domain Bacteria; kingdom Bacillati; phylum Bacillota; class Bacilli; order Caryophanales; family Paenibacillaceae; genus Paenibacillus; species Paenibacillus sp. FW104-T2. The sequence goes on from NZ_JBYTCE010000034.1 coordinate 708, forward strand.
CAAGTCGCTGAATGAAGGCGCGATCCTGTTCCCTGTATTTAAAGTGGGGAGCTGGTACTTGAATACGTATGTCCATTCTGGTTTGTTCGACAACAACAAGCAGCTTGCTGAGTATACGCTGGCAGAATGGGATACCCTCCTCCATGGCAAAGAAAGCAAGATCGTATACCGCACCAAAGGCGGCGACATTGAATCGGATTATGAAGGTCTGCTACCCAAGCTCACCCGCCTGTATTTAAAGCGGGATAACAGTGAAATGTCAGATGCTAAACGCGAAACTCTTGACCAATTTCTATCCTATAGCGAATGTAACCTTTGCAGGGGAAGTCGGCTTAATCAAGCGGCATTAAGCTGCCGAATCAACGGGTACAACATTGCACAATGCGCGGCGATGGAGATAGGGGATCTTATTCGGATGATCGAGATCGTTCGAGACCCCGTTGCTAGCCCGATAATAGACGGAATTCTGACACGGCTGAACCATCTGGTCGATATTGGGCTGGACTATCTTAGTCTTGACCGACAGACAGCGACTTTGTCGGGCGGGGAGTCACAGCGCATCAAAATGGTCCGTCATCTGAGCAGTAGTCTAACTGACATGATCTACATTTTCGATGAACCGAGCGTCGGACTGCACCCCCGAGATGTCCATCGTTTGAACGGCATGCTGCGCCAGCTACGGGACAAAGGGAATACCGTACTTGTCGTTGAACATGACCGCGAAGTCATGGAGATCGCCGATTGCATCATCGATGTCGGACCTTATGCGGGAACCCGCGGCGGGGAGATCGTCTACAAAGGAGACTTTGTAGGCTTGCTGCGCTCGGATACATTGACAGGAAGGTGCTTGAAGCAAAATCTGCCCTTAAAAACAACAACTAGGGTGCCGAAGGGCAAAATGACAGTAGCTGGTGTCAGCCTGCACAATCTGAGGGATGTTACGATTGATATACCCGTTGGTGTGCTAACGGTGGTTTCTGGAGTAGCGGGCTCAGGTAAAAGTACGCTGATTAACGGAGCCTTCCTGCAAACGTATCCGGAAGCGATTGTCGTTGATCAGACGGCTGTGGGAACTTCCGTCCGCTCCAATCCGGCTACCTACACAGGTATGATGGATGAGATTCGGCGGCTGTTCGCAGCAGCTAACAAGGTAAGCGCATCCTTATTCAGCTTCAACTCCAAGGGAGCCTGTTCCAATTGTCAGGGTCTAGGGATGATCTACACGGATTTGGCCTTTCTCGAGCCGGTAAGGACGACATGTGAAGTTTGTGAGGGCAAGCGGTTTAACAATGAAGTGCTGCAGTATGAACTGAACGGAAAATCCATCAGCGATGTCCTTGAAATGACAGTACGGGAAGCTTCGGAGTTCTTCAGCAGGAAGGAGCTGCTTCGTCAATTGCAGACATTGGAGGAGGTGGGACTCGGATACTTGACACTGGGCCAGCCTCTGAACACTTTATCGGGCGGTGAATGCCAGCGCATTAAACTGGCCGGAGAACTTCACAAGGAAGGCAGTCTTTACGTAATGGATGAACCGACAACCGGACTGCATATGTCCGATATTTCCCGTCTGATGGACATAATGAACCGCTTGGTAGACGGGGGTAACACGCTGGTGGTTATCGAGCACAACCTGGATGTGATCAAAAGCGCGGATTGGATTATTGACATGGGTCCAGAGGGCGGCTACCGGGGTGGCCAAATTGTATTTGAAGGTACTCCTGTCCAGCTTTCAGCTTGTGAGCATTCGATAACGGGGGCATATTTACGCAAAGCAGAAGCCGCCAAGTCAGCATCATCCTGATTGAAAAGGGAAAAGCCCGGTATTATTAAAAACATGGATAAAGCTTCAGACTTGAATTAACGTTCATCAGTCACTAAACAGCAATCGGTACAAGTTCGTGTTCCGTAACAAGGACAAGAAGAACTTGTGCCTTTTCGTGTCCGTCAACCTGAAGCTTACCAAAACCAGGTAAGAAAGAAAAGAAATCAAAAACTGAAAAGTGCTACTGACATACTGTTGGCAGTAACGGGTTTATATAATCGAGACATACAAAGTGAGAGAGAGGTTATTTACATGACTTTATAATAAATGAAGGGTGAACAGAGGGAGGATGACCTACGCTTTTTCAGGGCGATGGCGAATGATCCACGAGAGAGCGAGTTAAGAGTAGAGATCTCTTACCATTGAGAAATAAAATTACAACAAATAACATAACAACCCCTAATAACAAAGGAGGACATAAACATTATGTCAGCAATTGGACCCGACTTCATTTCACTTCAAGTGAGTAATCTTGAAAGCTCTGCAGAATTCTATCAAAAATATCTTGGACTGGTTCGCTCACAGGCAGGACCACCTCATGCGGTAGTCTTTGAAACTAAGCCTATTGCATTTGCCTTTCGTGACTTAATGCCAGGAGTAGAGCTCGGTTCAGGTAGTCAGCCTGGACTTGGTGTCGCTCTGTGGCTTCAAGCCCCAGATACGCAAGAAATCCACGACAAGCTAGTTGCAGCAGGCGTAAAGATCACATCTGCACCAATCGATGGACCATTTGGGCGAACCTTTACATTTGCAGACCCAGACGGTTACTTAGTTACCCTTCACAGTAAAGCCTGATATGAAAGTGTACCTAGCTTAACAATACGGATAACTTTTCCAGTCACATTGAGCCAATTGTTATTACAACATTAAGAGTCTATTCCCGTAATTTGTATTCTCCCCATACAGTAGACAGGTGAAATAATCCTTCCTGATACAGTGAGGGGAGTTTTTTCATATTGATGATTCCTGCGATCCAGCAACAACTATTCCTTAGAACGTGAGGGAAGTCTGGAAAAGAATTCAGATAAACAATATACTAGCTATAACAGTTTTATTGTTGAGGTGAATATTCAATGGATGAAGTCAATGAATCAAAACAAATGGTATTACAATTGGGCGGTGCCTTGAAGAAGTACAGAAAAGAAAAAAATATGAGCTTGGATGACTTAGCGGAATTAACGGGCGTAAGCAAACTTACACTGGGGAATATCGAACGTGGCGAGACCAATCCAACGTTGGCGATTATATGGAAAATATCAAAAGGCATATCTTTACCGCTATTGGCTTTGTTCAAATCAGAAGACCCTGTTAGTTTGTATCGAGCAGGCGAAGGACTGCGATTTTCTAATGATCAAAAAAATTGGATCATTGAACCCGTCTTTAAAAGCAACGGTATTGAAATGTGTCGGGCTTACTTGCAGCCGAATAGCTCGTATCACCCTGAAGGTCATCATGTGAACACAACTGAAATTGCAACAGTAATGACGGGTTCCATTGAAATTCAAGTCAATGAAGAGATTCACACATTGAATCAATATGATACGATCAGTTTTCGTGCAGATTGTCCTCACGCTTATACCAATCATACGAATAGCGAAACAGTGCTCCATATCTCCTTAAAGTATGGTTTCTAAAAATCAAAATTCTACTTATTATACAACTCCGAATTCCATGACGGGAATTCAGAGTTGTATTTTTGTTTTTAAACAATTTAAAATATATTATATAATACTTATTGTAAATATTAATGTATTATAATATACTTTTGGTGTCCGCGCGGATGTTATTGCCTCTTTTTTCAATTAGCAGGAAACAAACCATACGTATGAATTCAGAAAGGAGAATTGAAGAATGCCGAACCAACAAAATAAAAAAGCCGTACCATCTTCTATAGGGTTTATCATTCTCGGCATTATTGTGATTGCAGCTAATTTACGTACTCCCTTAACCTCAGTTGGGCCTTTGGTGAGTCTTATAAGGGATGACGTTCAAATTTCAAATACATTAGCCGGCCTCATAACAACGCTACCCTTACTTGCCTTTGCTTTATTATCGCCTCTAGTACCCAAATTAGCACGAATGTATGGGGTTGAACGCATCATTTTGATTGCACTCATATTTCTGACTGTTGGTATTGTAATACGTTCTTTATCTGGCGCAGCTAATCTGTATATCGGGACTGCAATTCTTGGGTTGGCAATTGCCGTATGTAATGTATTATTGCCCAGTATTATCAAAAGGGATTTCCCAAATAAAATGGGTTCCATGACAGGTCTTTACTCTATTTCAATGAGTTTAAGTGGAGCAATCGCATCAGGAATAAGTGTACCGCTAGCCGTGAACGCAGGTCTAAAATGGCAGGGAGCGCTAGGAATATGGGGGATTCTAAGCTTCGTATCGATCCTTTGTTGGTTACCGCAATTAAAAAATCAAACGAGGCAAACAGCCACGACGAGCCAACACAGGGACAGCAAGGATGTGAATGTTTGGCGTTCCCCTCTTGCCTGGCAAGTAACCTTATTTATGGGTATACAATCTATGGTTTTCTATGTGTTGATCGCATGGTTACCCGAAATTTTAAAGCAACAAGGAATTGACTCCAACCAATCAGGATGGTACCTCTCGATCATGCAGTTAGCCATGCTTCCATTTACATTTGTTGTTCCCGTTATTGCTGGGCGAATGTCTAGCCAACGTTTGTTAGTGGTCATCACAACCACTTTGCTTTTGACGGGAACGCTCGGACTTCTTTATGGGAGTTCCGATATCATATTGTTGTGGATCATAATACTTGGAATTGGGGGAGGCTTCGCCTTTAGTTTGTCCATGATGTTTTTTGGATTACGTACCGAAAATGCACATCAAGCAGCTGAACTGTCAGGCATGGCGCAATCGATCGGATATCTTCTTGCCGCAGTCGGTCCTGCACTTATAGGATATCTGCATGATGCGACAAATAGCTGGAAACTGCCACTTATCATTCTACTTGGTGCTTCGGTCTTACTCTTTTTAGTTGGTATAGGAGCAGCAAGAAATCGTTTTGTAGGTAACCGATATAGCTACGAGCTGCACGGAAAGGACGATAAAAATGTTTGAGAACATTATGGTGGCCATTGATCAAGATCAAATAACAAACAAAATCCTCGATGCAACCGTTGAAATAGCCCGAAACAAACCAACTCAAGTTACCTTGATTAATGTCAGCCAGGAATATGTATCGAATGGCATGACATATGTACCAGAGAATTTCTTGGAAGAAATATTGAACGAAATGGAGAAGGCGAGCTTGGAACAATTACAACAAGCCAAATCCAAATTAGAATTTGCGGGGATTAATCCGAAAACAGTTCATCTTAAGGGAAACCCTGCACATGAAATATTAAAATATGCAAGGGATACTGAGCAGCAACTCATTATTATTGGAAGCCGAGGACTAAGCGGGATAAAAGAAATAATGCTTGGAAGTGTCAGCCACAAGGTTTCACAGCTATCCATTTGCCCAGTTCTCATTGTACATTAACACCTCTGTGCTGCAGAGATGATGTATTGATATACGAACGGGGAACGTACAGCGGCATTCTAGGGCCTTGTGTCCTACAATGCCGCTGTTTCGATATCCTTTTAGCTGACCAAATGCTGACGCAGACGCTGAAATTGAATGGAGGGAGGACCTGTCGACCATATGGTTGAGCCTTCCAATGCTACAGAGCTCAGATACATGCTGAAGGATGAAGGGTGTTTGCCAGCAAATAACTGCAGAGTGATCGGAAGGGATGGTCAGCTTGAAGAACAATCTACTATGTTTGCAGCTATGATTAAGAAGACTCCCATTCATAGTTGATTGAAGCAGACTTGCCTGTTGGTTGGTGGCCTTTTTTTAATAAAGCCTTGTCAAAATGGATATACCTGAATAATCTATCCCATACCACAAAGAGGGGGATGGAAGCATGAGTGAAGTTGGATATGGTAATGATAATGTAGGAGGAGTAAGTGGAGGATATGGTGGCTTTACGTCCATCGGTGCAATACTCGTACTGTTTATTTTATTGGTCATTATCTCCAAGGCTTTCTTAGTTTAAGAGTTCACTTCTTAGTTTTCCCGCCAGCTTTACTGGCGGTTTTTTTTTGATTTGCTTACGTTCGTTGTACGATGATAAAAACTAGAAAGTCACCTCAGGTTGATATGTATTTAAAGAATTACTATAGCACGTTAAGCTAATGGGAAACGATAACTCAATGATATAAAGAAAGCAGTTGATCAAAGCGACCAGCTGCTTTTGTTCAGGTAACGGGCAGTTTAGCGTAGTAATTGAGGGAACGTCCATTCAAATTACCTGTTTTCACCGAATTCTTTACCGAAGTCCTCCATCTTTTCAAGGATTGGAAGTAACTTCATTCCCTTTTCTGTCAAAGAGTACTCGACTCGTGGAGGAACTTCCGGATAAACATCACGTTGAATAACGCCATCATTCTCTAATTCCTTAAGTTGCTTGGTAAGCGAGCCCTGAGAGAGATCGCCAAGAAATTTTTTGATGTCCGAATAACGACGTGTTTCATTTTTTAGATACCATAATATAAAATACTTCCAGCGTCCGGAAAGAAGATTCTGCGTAAAGGCTATATTACTTTGTTCGTGCATCATCTTTTTCCAAATGGATTTTACGCAGAAGTCTTCCTTGTAAAATCATCACTGCTCCCTGTTTTGTAACCATTTAACCGTTCCAATGAGACCTAGGATTCCGACTAAGAAAACAAGTAAATAACTGGTACCCAACAAGGGAAATAAAGATACTCCGCTTTCCTGCAAATGCAAAGCAGGTACAGACCATGGCAGATAAGCTCCAAGGGCGGTTGGGCCGAACACTAATGCCAACATTAAAGTTGTAAATGCAAAGCCGATCGGTACCAGATAACCGCGTGATATACAAGCCAATAGGGCAAGAGGAGCACTTAATAATAGGTGGAGAGCACCAATTATAAGTATTAAGAACAAATAATGTTGAACAATTGCAAACGAAAAGCCAGGAAGTCTGATTGCAAAACCAAGTATTAAGGCATAAGCAAAGCTGATCAACATCATTACTAAACACCAGAATATAATTGCAACATACTTGGCAATCGCGATTTTACCACGTGATACAGGCAAAACGAGCAAATCCTTGAGCGTCCGATCGGAATACTCTCGGCCAAATGTCCAACTTGTTACCAATCCAAACCCCAGCAGCCCAAACACAGATGCATACAAAAATGCAGTCCGTTCAAAAAATGAACGCCAATTGGGCTGTCCTAAGAACAATGTGGTGACAAACAATATAAACAGAAGCGTGCCCCATAAAACATAGGAACGACGCAATTTGTAAACTTCAACACTACAGGCTGTCAACAATGGTCTCAATCCGTTTATCCTCCTCGGCTCCGATTACATTGAGAAAATAATGCTCCAAATTCTCTTCTTCAATGTTAAGCATGGTAAGCGGTACTTCATGATGAGCAAGCAATCTCGCGATATGTTCGGGATGTTTAACGGCATGATCGTCCGGTAGCGCAAAGCCGTTCGAAGTCGAATGTACCGCATACCCGGACTCTGTAAGAATAGCTTGAGCCTTTCGATCATCTTTTGTCCCGATTATCAACTGCTTTCGGCGGATGGTTTCAAAGTCTTTTGTTGTCAGTTCTTCAAGCAATACGCCTTTGTGAATAATGCCGATTCGAGAAGCCATTTTGGATATTTCCTCAAGGATATGGCTCGATATAAACACGGTAACCCCTTGTTGAGAAGCTAGAGCTTTCAGCAGCTCCCTTATCTCGACAATTCCGGCTGGATCAAGCGCATTGGTTGGCTCATCAAGAATCAGGACGTCAGGCTTATGAATTAACGCTTTGGCCAACCCAAGTTTCTGCGCGTTACCAAGTGACAAATCTCTTGCCTTACTATGCGTATATTGGGTCAAATTCAATTGCTCCATAATTTCGTTAACTGCCCTCGGAACCGATAATCCTCGCATTTTGGCCATTAAACTCAAGTTTTCCCTAACCGTAAAGGTAGGGTAGGCATAAGGAACTTCCACCATATAACCTACTCGTCTTGACAAATCAGGATTCCCATTCGCCCAGCGCTGACCAAACAAATACACTTCTCCGGAAGAAGGCTTACTCATTCCGAGAAGAGCCCGGATGGTTGTCGTTTTCCCTGCACCGTTCAATCCCAGGAATCCATAGATTTCTCCCTTCTTAACGGAAATCGAAACGCGATCTACAATGACTTTATTCCCGTACTGCTTGGTCAAGTTAACGGTTCGAATAATATCTTCCATAGTAACAGTCCTTCCATAACCTAAATTTAAAGAATATAAGAGCCGATAGCCATATGAGATGTTGAAAAGAATTCCACTGGCCTTGACCAAATCAATTTGCGCGATAAATGGAATTCAAGTAATTCGAAATCGATGCGGTATCATGATTGTAGGCCCGCAGTGCGATGTAACCGTCAGGACGAATCAATACGAGTTCATTACTTTTTACATCGTAAATCCGATAGGCATTCCCTCCGGTATCCGTTATACCTTCCACTTTTTCCACATGCGATGGAAGGATGCAATGCACATGGAGTTCGTCGTAGGCGAAGTCTTTCAAAGAAAGATGATCTGTGCGGTTTACAAAAGCCAAAAGAGTCCAGTGTGGGCCGCGCAATAAGTCAAATACACTTCCTGCAAATCCTATACCTTGCAGACCCTCGGCATTAGGAGCACGGTCCCCGGCCAATGAACGGGTAACATTCCTGCGAGCAGACGGGCGGGTAAGAGAACTTGATCGATAGGAAATGAGAAGCCCACTTGTCAGATCGTCGGATATGGTGCTCAACGATTGGGACAACCCTCCGCCTTCAGTCGCCGTTCCTATGACCCCTTGCATCTTCTTCGTGCTGTCCTCAAGCACGGCTTGAGCAACTGGGCGGCGCTCCTCATCGTATGTGTCGAGCAGGTCGGTGTCTGCTCCGCGTATGACAGCCGCCAGCTTCCAGCCGAGGTTGTACGCGTCCTGCATCCCCGTATTCATGCCTTGACCGCCGGCCGGCGAATGAACATGAGCAGCATCGCCGGCAAGGAAGACCCGGCCGTTGCGGTAACATTCAACCATACGGACGTTGACCCGGTAGATAGAAAGCCAGGAAGCATCCGTGAGCCGAACAACTCCTGCCCCGGCCCTGCGGTCAAACATGGCTTGATACGCCTCGAGTGACGGCTGCTCTGGTTCTTCGATATCTGCCGGAATTGTAGCTTGCAGCTGCCAAATATCGGATTTCGGCAGTGGTGTCACCCCGACCATCCCTTCCGAAGATGTCCAGATATGAATATGATCGCGATCCAACCCTTCCAATCGTACATCGCCAAGATACCATCGCTCATCATCGTGTGTTTCCCCAACCAGCGGTAAGTGAATAAACTTGCGGATATTGCTTTTGCCCCCGTCAGCGCCGACGACATAACGAGCGCGAATTTGCTCTTCTCCTTGCGGTGTATTCAAGGTTACCGTCACACCATCCAAGTCCTGTTCGAGCCCTACAGCTTCCACGTCCAACTCGACTTGACCGCCAAGCGCTACATAGCGGTCGCGCAATGCTTTTTCCACATCATACTGAGCAATCCAGACCGGATCACGATAGGGTGTCTCCAGTTCGGCGCTGGCTGGAACGGTAATAGCAGGCTTATCGACACTCCTGCCATCTTCGGTATAGTAACGAACAGGCAAATCCACAACACCTGTGTCCATAATGTAACGAACGGCCTCCAAATCATCAACAACCTCAAGCGAGCGGGGCTGGATTGCTTTGGCGCGAGACGCTACGTTATATAAGGCGCTTCGTTCAATAATACGATGGTCGACGTTTCGACGGGCAAGGTCGCAGGCAAGTGTAAGCCCTGTTGGTCCGGCCCCGACAATGAGAACATCAACAAAAGACTGAGCGGTTTCCATGGATAAATTCCTCCTTGATCATTAATATTGATATGATGCATTGATTATACTACACCGTGCAGTGTAGTTTGTAAAGTGGAACTCATTTTTGATAGTATACCTATAGGGGGGAAACATAAGGATGGATAATACGGTAAACAAAAAAATCCGCAAAGGCTCCTTAGACAAACGAGCCAAAATTATTGCGGCAGCACGAGACCTGTTTCTTTCAGATGGTTTTGATCGCTCCAGCGTCGATGCAGTCGCAGCTAAAGCGGGAGTTTCCAAACGGACCGTTTATGATTATTATGGGGACAAACAGAACTTGCTGCTTGCTGTTGTGGAAGAAACCAGTGAGGCGGTTCTGGACATGATCAAGCAAGGGATATCAGACTACCTCTTGGAATTCGAGGATCTGGAGCAGGCCCTCATCTTATTCTGCGAACAATTCGTAGCTTCTGCGAACGGTTCGTCCGATTACAGCGCTTTGATGCGTCTGGTTACTATGGAAGCCGCCAATCTACCAGGCTCGTTTTTAGAAAAGCTGGATAACGCAACGGAAGAGGGGATTATCAGGAGGTTTACCGAGTTTGGACAAGCCGGACTGCTCGCTGTGCCAGATCCTGTAATGGCTACAAAGCACTTTGCTGCCTTAACGTTTTTGTTGGTATTTGATCAACCGATAAAAGCAAGCGATTTGGAGGAGGAGCAAACCAAACGTATCATCACAGAAGGCGTACGCGTCTTTCTTTGCGCTTATGGAAAATAGCAGGGAAGAGAAGTGAGGAGATCAGTGTTCCTCTCTTAAAGAAAATCATTGAGATGAGATATCAATCGTTCCCAAAATAGCTCTCAAGTATAGTTATCAATAAGCAAATAAATTACATCGACTGAAATCTCAAAAAATAGTTGATTCATATGAAAACATATCGAATTTTTTAAAACCGTTAAGTTTAATATTAACGGTTTTTTGTTGTAATATTGTCGTGGTATTGAAAAATCTCCATTGAAGAATAGACAGCGGATATCGAGAGACTAGAACATGGTCCCATTGCCAGTTAGGCGTATATCTAATCGTATCTTGCCCTTCAATTCATTCAACTAACGGGAGAACTTTACTTCAATGTCGTGTAGGAGTCGGTCGGTCATATGAACCGCCTATTTTTTCGGAACTTAAGAATAGATGAACAGATGATAAGATTACCCTGCTGCTGCCGTCATTATACCAACGAGAAACGTTAATTCAACAAGAAATTACGGTAGCTGATTTTCACAATCAGCTGCCGCTTTCTGTTGAGTAACAAAGGATAATTTACATCTGTGAGATAACTAGGAGTCATGCAACTGCCCTGTCTCCTTGTGCCGCCAATTTATGAATACCAATGACAATGCAATTAACGTGAGGATCATCCCAAGTACTCGAAATCCTTCGAAGCTGAAGTGATCTCCCATTACAATGCTAATCAGTAAAGAAGAGAGAATGGTTCCCAGGTATCTTGAGGTATTGAATATTCCAGATGCTACACCAATAATTTCTTTTGGTGAGCTTTTGAATAAGGCCGCTTGCATAGCTACACTGTTCAACCCGTTGCTAATACCGAATGCAGCTAAAGCAAGACATACACTAATAACCGGTGAAGTCTGATCCAGTGTCACGATCCACACGGACCCAAATGTCATTAGTATTCCGGACATAAGCAATGCTGGCCCGGGTCCTGATTTATCGATCCATCGTCCTGCCATTGGGGAAGCAACGAGCGAGCACAAGCCTAAGCTTAGCATGAGCATCCCTGTATCGAACTCGCTGACATGACGTACGATTTGCAAGTAGGATGGAAGCCCAAAAAAGAGAGAGTAAAAAAGCAAGTTAACGACCATGAATTCGACATTGATCCAAGTCATTGCAGGATATTTAGCGAATGTGCGTAAAGGAATAAAGGGTGCCTTCGCTTTTAGCTCATGTCGCACGAAAGCTCCCAGTCCAACGAAGCCAATCAGCCCGACAATAACGTTGTTAAATGAAATCTGACCAGATGATTTTGCGGACAATAGTCCAACGAGCAGAGCTACGAGACCCACGGTAAATAGCAGAATTCCTGATGCATCAATCAAATCAAACCATTTGCGAAAGGACATGTTGCGTGCAACTGATGTGGTAGACGGATCATCCTTAGGAATATGCCTCCATGCTAATAAAAAGCTTGTCACGACGAAAGGAATATTAACCCAAAAGATAGCAGGCCAGCCCCACCAGTGAATGATGACCCCGCCAATAAAGGGGCCAATCGCTGCCGCTCCGGACAGAAATATGGACAACATTGACAGTGCAGTTGCTTGTTTCTCCGTAATATGAATTCGCACAATGGCCATTCCAACCGCAACCATCATGCTTGTTCCGATGGATTGCACAATGCGGAACACGATGAGCCATCCAAAGTTTGGGGATAGTGGAGCTAATAATGATGCAGCGAAGGATACAACAAGTCCGCTAAGAAATATCCTCCTTCTACCGAATAAATCGCTGGCTTTTCCCATAATCGGTTGAGCGATAGCACTCGCAATGTAGAACGAAAAAATAATCCAGGAGACCACTGTAAAGTCGAGATGGAACACATTTTGCAGCCTTGGAATAGCAACTGAAACCATTGAAGAATTCAAAGGGTTCAATAGAATCCCTAGTCCAACGGAAATCATCAACCACCTACTGCGAATACTCATTTTAATCCCCCACTCTGTATCTTAGTGTCATCATCGTACTTGAAATCATTTATTTATTCCAATGCATTTTATGTTATGATTTCATTGACTCAAGGGAATGAGTGGAGGGTGTAAAATGGAACTTCTTCAACTGAAATATTTTCTAGAGGTAGCTCGTTTGGAACATATGACCGAAGCAGCACGAAGTCTGCACGTCACCCAATCATCACTAAGCAAAACGATTGGGCGCTTGGAGGAGGATTTGGGAGTCCCGTTATTCGATCGAGTAGGGAGGAAACTGCGATTGAATGAGTTTGGTAGCAGATTCTATCTCCGTGCAGAAAGGGCGTTGTTTGAATTGGAACAGGGGAAGCAGGAGATTAGCGATTTGTCCAGCCCAGAACATGGCACACTCGAATTGGCGGTGACTACCGCAAGCACATTGCCTCAGATCCTTCGAGAGTTTCGGAACAAGCGACCTGATATCCAATTTCATGTGCAAATGCTCACCACGCAGGAAATGGTTACGCTTCTTCATAGAGGAGAGGTTGATTTTTGCTTGTCCTCACCTCCTATACGAGGGGAAGACATCGAATGTCAAATCATGTTTGTCGACCCGATTCTTGTAGCTGTTCCCAAAGGGCATCGGCTTGCTGACCGAAACAACATATCTTTGACTGAGCTAAGGGATGAATGTTTTGTTGGTGTAAAAAGAGGCTACGGTACTCGCGATCTGGTGGATTCTATATGCAAATCGGCTGGATTTATACCTACATATGTGTATGAAGGTGATGAACCTGCAAGGCTAAGTTCTCTAGTGGAAGCTGGGATTGGCATAGCCTTTATACCAAGTACGGCGAGGTATTCTGGGGCACATATCAAATATCTCAAAGTAGAAAATCATGAATTGGTAAGGGAGATCGCTTTGTTATGGCAGAGGAGTCGGTACATTTCGCGAGCGGCTCACGAATTCCGTGAGGTAGTTATAGAATATTTCCGGACGATATCCAAACAGACAATTTAATTATCCGACATCTAATGCCATCTCTAAATCCGTTTATTCCGCTAAGAGGAAGGAAAAATGTTGAGGGACAAGAACATGGTCCCATTAAAGTCGATATTTTGGTATTATCCCCTTTTAGTAGACATGAGAAAAAAGACATCTGTTAAGATGAACTTAATCATGTAAACGAAGGGGATTTTTTTCATGGCTAAAAAAGGACAAACATACAGGCGGTACTCCTTGGAGTTGAAATTGGAGGCCGTCCGGCTGGTCAACGAAGAACATATGAGTATACGTGAAGTAGCGACGCGTTTAGATATTCAAAATAAATCTCAGGTACAAGTGTGGGCAGCCAAAGCTAAACAGGGAATGAGTCTAGAACCTGCTACATCCAAACGGGGACGCCCTAGAACCAAGTTTTCCAGTATGGAAGAAGAGATGGCGTATTTGCGGGCGGAAATTGAATACTTAAAAAAGCAGTATCCAAATCTACACAAGGAGTGACGAGTAAAGCAGCCAGATTTCAAATCATTGAGGACCTGAGAGCACGCCATGGTCTGGGTTGGCTCTTGAAGTTAGCTGCGGTTTCACGCTCGGGTTATTACAAGTGGAGAAAAAGCATAACAGCAGCAAAAGAGCGTAGAAACAAGGAACATGAACTAGAATCCCATTTGCTTGCCATCCATCGCGTGCATCCTTACTTTGGCTATCTTCGAATGACAGTTGCTTTACGACGGGAAGGCCTTCGAGTCAACCACAAAAAGGTGTACCGATTAATGAAACAATTAGGCATTTGTTCTGTCATTCGAAAAAAGCGTCGATTCTTTGGAAAACAAGCCTCTGTGGTGAACCCGAATCGGCTGGAGCGTCAGTTTCGGGCGGATACACCACGAACGAAGCTGGTTACGGACATTACCTATATTCGTGCTGGAGAACACTTTGTGTATCTCTCTGTTATTCAGGATTTATACAATAACGAGATTGTAGCGTGGCATCTTTCTGAACGAAATGACCTTGCTTTGGTTCATGAAACGCTGGATAGACTCCGTCAGCACGTGGATCTGAGTGGTGTAATCCTACACTCGGATCAAGGATTTCAATATACTTCGAAGCCCTTTAACCGTAAACTGAACCAGCTCGGCATGCTAGGCAGTCATTCCAGGCGTGGAAATTGCTTAGATAATGCTTGTATTGAGTCTTTTTTCTCTCATTTAAAGACCGAGAAAATATACTTGAATAAGGCGGCAAACAAAGCAGAGGTTGAGCAGCAAGTGAGTGAATACATACTGTTTTACAACCAAAACCGATTTCAGAAAAAACTAAACGACCGTTCCCCGGTAGAATACCGGGAAACGGCCGCAGCATAAATTTTGTCTTTTTAGAACTGTCTACTTGACGGGGTTATGACCATTTTAGCGGCTTTTTTATTTTATCGGTACAAGTACTTGTCCTGACCCAAGGATGAAGATAGCAAAACTATCTTGCATCGTATAATAGCAGAGTTAGATTATTGATCTTTTGGACAAGAGATACTCAGTCTCACTAATTGGAGAGAGAGTGTCATCAAACTAACGAAGAAACGATAGCTTAATAAAACTAAGAAAGCAGCTGATCTATATGATCGGCTGCTATTTTTTTACTAATGGACTGGTCTCTATCAATCCATTGGGAGCCTCTTACATGATTATTTCAAGGATGGAAGCCATCCCGACAAGAGCGCTCCGCCGCGGGTATCGTTGTCAGCCAAAAGTTCGCCTCCATGTCGCCGGATGATGCGTTCGGATATAGCCATGCCCAGACCGCTGCCTCCAGTAGAACGGTTACGGGACATCTCACCTCGAAATAAGGGTTCGAATACTCGCTTCAGTTCATTCTTTGCAAATCCTGAACCCGTATCTCGGATTGTAAACCTGATTTGATCGGTAAATCTGTTGCACTCTATGATAATTTTTCCGGAATCAGGGGTGTATCTGACGGCATTATCCAATAAATTGCTGATCGCGCGTTCTAGCAGATGAGCGTCGCCGCGAACAATGCATGCTCCTGTTAAATGCAAATTTATTGAGATATTCTTTTGCTGAGCCGAGGGCGCCACACTTTCTACCGATTGCTGCAGAACAGTGTGCAGGTTTACGACTTCTTCGATAAGCATAAATTCGCTATAATCCATTTTGGAAAACGTAAATAGATCCTCAACCAAACGGTGCAGCTGTAATGCTTTTTCTTTGCATACGGCGACGTACTTCGCTGTTTTTTCTTGGGATTGGGCTATCCCCAGTTCAAGTCCTTCGAGGTATCCACGCAGTGCAAAGAGCGGGGTTCGAAGATCGTGTGCCACAGCGGCAATGACGAAACGACGTTCCTCTTCGAGGCTCGTTTGTTTCAAGTGAGACGTTTGCAATCCTTGCACCATCTCGTCAAAAGCATCCCGGACATCGGCAATTTCCTTGATGTGTGAAGCAGGAATAGGCACGTTCCAATCCCCGGAAGCAAGCAAGCGCACAGACGTACTAAGACTCTCAAGCGGTTTGATCAAAAAATGCCGCATCGCCATGCTGATGACAAACAAGGCAAGCAAAAATCCGATAAAGATTGAGAACACTTGGAGCTGGTTTGATTTAGGAATGTAAAGTTCGATTTTCCCTTTTATTTGACCATCTGCGAGCAATGTATATCGCTCAACAGTTGAATATCTATTGATATGGTCCGCATCAGTACGATAAATCTCCTGTCCGGCAGCGGAGACCAGGGAAACATTCATGTTTGTATCATCCAACAGGCCTTTCAACTGCACCTGCCATTCGGGTACACTCCAGCGGTCCATATTCGCTTCGATCTGCCCAATAATCTCATTCTGCTGCATTTGTTGTTCTTCATTCAGCAGTGGAGCTGCGGAAAATCGTAAGGTTCCGGTTTCGATATAATGAGCGGTCAAAAAGAGGAGCCAAGGCAACAGCAGGATGAACAGCAGAAAAAGCAACATGAGTTTACGAATCCTTAACGTTCTCACGTGAACCTCCTTCGTAGCGATATCCCACGCCCCAAACATTCACCAGATATTGCGGATTAGCCGGATCGATTTCGATCTTCTCGCGCAGGCGGCTTACATGCACACGAACCGTATGTCTGTCGCCAATGCCTGCCCAATACTTGTCCAGTAATTGATCATATGTAAATACGTGCTTGGGGTGCTGGGTAAACAGCAGCAACAATTCATATTCCTTGGGGGTAAACATGACTTTGTTGCCTTCTACGTATACCTCTCTGGATATGAGGTTTAATTGCAAATGACCGTTTTCCAGCAAAGATTCTACCGAGGTCTGAGGTGGGGAAGAAGAGGTACGTCTTAATACGGCCTTTACTCTAGCGACAATTTCGCCAGGAGAAGCCGTTTTCACAATGTAGTCATCTCCACCCAGCGAAAGCCCTCTAATTTTATCCACGTCATCACTTTTGGCGCTTAAGAACAAAATCGGCACAGGATTTTCTTTGCGAATCTGGCGGCACAAATCGAAGCCGTTCTGTCCAGGCATCATGATATCCAGAACGATACATTGAATGGCATAATGCTGGAGCGCATCCCAAGCCTCAGTAGCGTTGCAAGCCGTGATGACGCGAAATTGTTCGTGTTCCAAAAAGTCTTTTAATAATTCGACAATGCTAAGGTCGTCGTCAACAATAAGCACAGTAATTGAATCGTTCATACGTATCCCACCTTCAAAACCTAGTGTAACATGGTCGTATTGAAAACCAATGGATGTTTATAATTTTGTGATATTTTGTTGATGGTTTTGTGGCGAGTATGGACCTTCTTTTGAGAGGTTTTGTTGGTATCCTTATCAAAGGAACAGGGAGAATCCCCTGCATCAAGATCGAAATCATAGGGAGGACATATTTATGCTGCATGTTCAAATTGTGTTGTTTGATGGCTTTGATCTCTTGGATGCAATTGCGCCTTATGAAGTGTTTATTGCGGCATCAATGTATACTGAAGAAGCCCTGAGGGTAGAACTAGTGACCGCGGAAGGGCCGCGGCATGTCACAAGTGGCATTCAAGGGCTGGAGATCGAGGCGACTGGGAAACTGGATCCTGAATGTGGGGGCATAATCCTTGTACCGGGCGCATCCGGTAAAGTCTCCGGAGAGGAGCCTGATTCAATTCCAATCCTTCTGAACCGTGCTGCTGGTACAGAAATCGCTGTACAAATTAGACAAGCATTGGAACGAGAAGACGTTCTAGTTGCTACGGTGTGCGGTGGTTCACTTCTGCTTGCCATGGCTGGTTTGCTTGAAGGCAGACATGCAGTTACGCATCATATGGGCATGGGAGTTTTGGGCGCTACCGGAGCATTTCCTATTCAGGCACGCATTGTGGATGACGGCAATTTGGTGAGTGCAGGTGGTGTGACTTCTGGGCTGGATATTACGTTATATTTAGTGGAACGTACACTAGGCCCTCGTATCGCACATGCCGTGGAACAGCTATTTGAATTTGAGCGGCGGGGAACAGTATGGAAAGCAGAAGGAATGGTGCGGGCGGATGACATGGACGCGACAGGAAAAGAAGAGGAAATAAAATTCGCGCCGGTTATCCTAGAGAAGGTGCATGCCTCTGCGTCACTTTACGAAGGGAAATGGGAAGTAGTCATCTCAACACCAATTGGAAAACTTGAAACTAGTCTTGTGATTCATACAGATAACGGCAGCATTCGGGGCACAGCTACGCAAGACGGTGAGACTGTGGAACTCATCCATCCTCGGGATCAGGGTGATAAATTAGTCTGGGATCTTCGGGTGAGCAAACCGATGAAATTACAGCTTCATTTTGAGGTAACCGTACAAGGGGATGTGATGACTGGAACTGCCAAGGCTGGTTTCTTGCCAGCATCGAAACTGACAGGTCATCGCTTAGTTTGATTGAGATTCAGTGTAACGACAGATGATATTAGAAACGGAAAGGTTCAATCATGAAAAAAACAAACATGGCCTACCGCGTTTTGGTCGGGGTCAGCATCATTTTCATTCTGTATTCGCTAGTTAGGCATTACGTATTCGATCCGGAAGCAACCGCATTTCTCAGTCACAAAACCGGGCTGAAGCGTGAATTGAATCTTCCGGTATGGCTAAAAGTTATGTACATTCATGTTGCATTTGCATGTTTAGCAATGGCAGCAGGACTAGTCAATTTTTCAAGCTTCATACTGGAGAAACACCGGAAAATTCATCGGATCAACGGGTATGTCTATGTCGTTTCTGTAATGACGGTTGTGCTGACATCCGGCTACATGGCTCCATATTCCACTGGAGGCAAGATCAACAGCATCGCGTTTAACATAATCAACATCATTTGGCCACTAGTGACAGTTATGGCGATTGTGCAGATTAAAAAGAAACGAATCGTAAAACACCGGAATTACATGATCCGAAGTTATGCTTTCTGTTTTACGAATATGTTGGTTCATTTAATCACGTTTATGTTCAGTGAAGTCTTCGGCTTGGCCTATGCGAGTAGTTATACATATGGTTTGTATAGCAGCCTCGTTCTGTTATTGATCTTTCCGGACATGTTTATCCGGTATCTGAATAAGATTAAAAAAAACAAAACGATCGGAACCTACTTTTCATAGGTTTCGATCGTTTATGTTGAAATGTAGCAGCGTTACATGTCCTGTAACGATTCTTTTCTGTCTGTAACAAAGTTTATCCTATCTAAAAATTTGAATTTTAGCTCAAAATACTTAATACCGCAGTTATATTATCGGTACTTTCCATGATCTATATGTTATAGGAAATTTAAATTGACATATCGCAAATGATCGATATAATAAGGGTTATGAATCCAATTGAAGTATTTAAAGCCATTTCGAATGAATCCAGGTTACAGATCTTACAATGGCTCAAAGAACCATACGTGCATTTCAAACCCCATGAAGGAGTGGATATGAAGGAAGTAGGGGTTTGTGTAAGTCAAATAACCGACAAGCTTAACATGACACAGTCAACGGCTTCTCAATATCTTACGATATTGCAGCGGGCAGGGTTGATTACAACAAAACGGATAGGCAAATTTACGTATTATCAGAGAGACGAGGAAGCCATAAAGCAATTGGCTCGTTATATGATGAATGATATGTAAGTTATTACTGAGTTCTTACCAAGAATTCAGTTTTTTCTTCGCTGATCATTTCGACAATTCGTTATATGTTTATTTGTAATTATACATATCTACATTTCGCAATATGTAATTTATTATACTTTATTAAAGGAGTTGTATTACATATGTCATCGAGTTTGAAAGTCTATATTTTAGCTATCGTTAGTTTTTTGGTTGGGACTTCTGAGTATATTTTATCTGGCATTTTAGATAAGGTAGCCGGGTCTTTTGATGTCTCACTGGCTGCAGCGGGTCAGTTAATTACCATTTTTTCTCTGGTCTATGCTTTATTCACTCCAATTCTAATGGCGGTAACCGCAAGTATGGACAGACGAAAATTAATCATTATTGGCCTGGCAATATTTGTGATTTCTAATATCCTCGCATTTACCCTACCAGGATATGGACTGTTTGTAGTTGCTCGTATCATTATGGCGATTGGTGCAGGAATCGTTGTGGTCACTGCTTTAAATATTGCAGCTAAAATTGCACCAGCAGGTAAACAAGCAAGTGCTATTGCCACAGTGGTCATGGGTTTCACGGCATCATTAATCGTTGGTGTACCTCTTGGACGAATCACAGCCGACACACTTGGTTGGAAATCAGTGTTTGGGGGGATTGCACTTTTGGGGATTATCGCAATGATCATTCTTTCTTTCGCCATTCCGCGTATTAAGGGGGACGCGCCCATTCCGTTAAGACAGCAGTTAAGTTTATTGAAAAAGCCAAAAGTTGCATTAGGATTATCGATTACCTTCTTTTGGCTTGGAGGATACTCCATCTCTTATACGTACCTCTCTCCCTATTTGCTTGAAGTATCGGGACTAGGTGATAAATATCTCAGCGGCGCATTGCTTATATTTGGTATAGCCAGCATGATTGGCTCCAAAATCGGTGGCTTCAGTACGGACCGTTGGGGCGTTCATCGAACATTATCCGTTGGATTGGCACTCCACATTGTAATGCTGATCCTGTTGTCCGTTGTGACCCATACATTACTTGGTGTAATGATCGTACTTTTGTTGTGGTCCTTCTCAGCATGGTCATCCGGTCCAACGCAGCAATATCATTTAACGACAATTGAACCTGAAGCATCAGGAGTTATGCTTGGTCTTAATCAGTCCATGATGCAGCTTGCTATGGCAGCAGGTGCGGGTGTGGGAGGGATAGCTATTGAAACGATCTCTCTCACGTCGATTACATGGATTGGTGCTGCAGGGATTGCGATTGCAATATTTGCATTGGTCATCCTAAATAAAATGAATACCGTTACAAAAGTTAATTCCAGCATCAACTATAAGTGAATTACAAGGAGCGCATTACGGTGATCCGTATCATAGGTAGAAGTACAGAACATTACGCTAACGGGAAACGCTAATTTAATATACTAAGAAAGCAGCTGATCTATGGGATCGGCTGCTTTTGTTCAACTATAGGACAGTTTAGTTGAATATTAATTGCTCTGAACTAGAACAAAGGCGAATATTCTTTTGGGGAAAAGACGGAAAAGAACTCCCCAGTCCCAGGCTCTCATGTGCAAGAACAAGTTCCCACTTAGATAAGAATTTAAGTGCAGCAATGAATCAGGAGCAGGTACCTTAGGCAGGCAACACCGCTCCTTGTAATATAGGATATCCTTTCAAACACCCTGTTTGATTAAACTCCAGATGCGTTCAAACCGATCTTGGTAGTCTGGTGAATTCCAGGATTCCTTAAAAGAGGGGAGACTAAACACCGCAAAAGCAGATAGTATTGCCTCAGCCCGTTCAAAGTGAGGATCGTTATAACCCATAAACCCATCAATAATTTGATATGAATCCCAGAGAACATCCCGTAATACCAAAGGATTACTGTCCACATACTGTGTATTTAATGCGAACATTTTGGGATTCTCATTATAAGCGCGTTTTTTGGCATTCACAAATGCCCAAAGCCAGTCGTGGAGCACTTCCTGGGAAGAGGGCAAATGCGCCATGTTTATACTGATTTGTTCTGAAATCATCCGATTGAACCAGTTTTTAGCTACAGCTGCCCAGAGTTCTTGTTTATTTTTAAAATGCTTATAGAGTGCTGCATGGGTAATATTCAGTTCATCCGCTATTTGTGAGAGCGTCACTTCAGATTTCTCCGTGCGCTCCATTAATGCCTCGGCAGTTTCAATAATAAGCTGCTGCGTGATTTTAGCCATTTGTTATGGCAGGTGAATATGGGGCTTTTTGAAGCGACCAGTTACTGCTATACCCCAGTCTCACACCGTTATGCCCAACCCTTCTTTCGTTGATTAGTCTTTACCGCCCGTAATCATACCTTCCATTTATTTTAGCATATAAAATATGGAGTAACAAACGTTGACTTTTGTAACCAATAAGATTATGCTTGCTGTGTAAGTTACAAAATTAAATAAATGTTACTTGGTGAACTGCATACAGGAGGATAATTTTATGAAAGCAGCACAGATTACCCAATATTCAAAACAGTTTAAAGTTGAAGTACGCGATATCCTAGTCCCGGAAATAACGGATCACGAAGTTTTGGTGAAGGTGAAAGCTGCGGCGGTCAACCACCTGGAACTGCTTATCGCAACCGGAAGCGTGAAGTTAATCCAAGACTATGCGTTCCCGCTGACACTCGGTAATGAGCTCACTGGTATTGTCGAGAAGATTGGCAAGAACGTCACTGGTTTCAAAGTTGGCGATGCGATTTATACACGGCTCCCGCTGCAAAAAATCGGTGCGTTTGCCGAATACGCGGCGATTCATGCGGATGCCATCGCTCACTTACCGGGTAATCTGGACTTTGTAACCGGTGCGGCTGCGCCTTTAACAGGATTAACAGCCTATCAAAGTTTGCATGAAGAGCTAGCTGCAAAAGCTGGCGAAAGCTTGTTCATTCCCGGCGGCTCCGGTTCATTTGGCCAAATGGCTATTCCTATCGCTAAAAGCATGGGGCTGAAGGTCATCGTTAGTGGAAGTCCAACAGCACGCGAACGTACAATGGCCGCTGGAGCGAATCAATACATTGACTACACGACAGAGAACTATTGGGAACAACTTAGTGATCTTGATTATGTGATCGATACCTTGGGACCCAGTGAATTCGATCATGAACTCTCCGTCATTAAACCAGGTGGTCATCTTCTTTCGCTAAGGACAGGCCCTAATAAACGTTTTGCTAAAGCAATGGGCTTACCGTGGTGGAAACAGAAGCTATTTAGCTTTGCCGGAGCCAAGTATGATCACAAGGCAAAGAAAAAGAAGATTGAATATCATTTCGTTTTTGTTCGCAGCGATGGAGAGCAATTGCGGAGAATGACTAAGATTATTGAAAAGAACGGAATTGTTCCCGCGGTGGATCCTACAGAGTTTCGCATTGAAGATATCAATGAAGCTCTAAACCTTGTTGGAACAGGTCATCCTAAAGGAAAAGTCATTATCCGATTTTAAGGGAAGGGGGTGATGATCATGAAATTGAAAGGTAGAACCATTCTGATATGTTTAGTGCCTGCTCATTTCGGAAACCAATCTCACAGAAAATTTTGATGAAGGTTTCTTGACCTACAGCAGATACATCGATTCAACTGCTAACTAAATAATGATTGAAGATCCGACTAAGAAAGCTTGGTTGCATCATTCCCTATGCACTTTCTAGTATGATCGTTCTTGAATTAATGATCTATCCTTCATTTAAATAATCTTACTAAATGGTGCTTTATTCAAGCATTATTAGAATGATCGTTCTCAAACATTCAGCCTTTGGACCCTGATTTTATTATGAATAATTACAATTCAAAACAAACAAAAAAAGGAGTTAATACAATGAACATTTCTAAACAAGTCGCATTGGTTACTGGAGCAAACAGGGGGCTTGGCCGCCAGCTTACACTTGAACTTCTTTCTAGAGGGGCTAAGGTTTACGCAGGGGCAAGAAATCCAGAGACCATCGATATCCCCGGGGTTATACCTGTAAAACTTGATGTAACCAATCCTCAAGAGGTAGCAGCAGCTGCCAACCTTGCTAAGGACGTTACCCTTCTCATCAATAATGCAGGATCATCTACAGGTGCTTCTCTCCTGGAAGGGGATTTGGCAAAAATCCAGCTGGAAATGGATACGCATTTCTTCGGTACGTTATCCATGGTTCGTGCTTTTGCCCCGGTCATTGAAAACAACGGTGGAGGTACGGTTCTGAATATTCTTTCCGCATTATCTTGGTTCAGTGGCGGAACTGCGGGTGCTTATACTGCTGCGAAGGCTGCAGCTTGGGCATTGACGAACGATCTGCGTTTGAATTTGTACCCTCGTCAGATTAGAGTTGCAGGCTTACATGTAGGATTTATGGAAACAGACATGACAGCCGGTCTTGATGCTCCCAAATCGAATCCTTCAGATGTTGCGCGAATGGCTATTGATGGCATCGAAAGCGGCAGCTTTGAGATTCTTGCCGATGATAACAGTCGAATGATTCAAGCTGGACTTTCCGGTGGCGTTGCTACTCTATACCCGCATCTTTCTTAATTACAATTACGGTTTGGACTAAAATTAAAGAGGAGTGTTCAAAATGAACAAATTGTGGAGTGAAACCAAAGTCGGTAATTTGAAATTGCCGCATCGTTTAGCTATGGCACCGATGACACGCAGCAGAGCAAAAGAAGACGGTACGCCGGGTGAATTAACCTCCCTTTATTATGCACAAAGAGCTTCGATGGGGCTTCTCATTACGGAAGGGGCACAACCATCCGAAGATGGTCAAGGTTACCTGTGGTCGCCGGGGATCTATACAGAACAACATATTGAAGGATGGAAAAAAGTTACAGATGCCGTTCATGCAGCTGGCGGATTTATGTTTATCCAGTTAATGCATGCTGGCCGGATGTCTCATCCCGACAATACACCCCATCATCGTCAGCCCGTTGCGCCATCAGCGATTGCTCCTGGTGTACAGATGTTTACCGCTACAGGCATGCAGGACATCCCTGTTCCACGCGAGTTAACCAAAGAGGATATTCAGACGACCATTGCAGATTTCCGCAAAGCAGCAGCAGCGGCTATTGAAGCCGGAGCAGACGGCGTTGAAATTCACGGAGCTAATGGGTATCTCATTAATCAATTTATTGGTGAAAACTCGAATACACGGACGGATGAATATGGAGGATCGATCGAAAACCGGGCCCGCTTCGCAATTGAAGTGACCAAAGCCGTTGTAGAAGAAATTGGTGCAGAAAGAACAGGCTTCCGTATTTCACCGGGGACACCTCTTGGAGGAATTGAGGATGGGGAACAAGGTCCTGAACTGTATCTCTACCTGGTTCAAGAATTAGCGAAGCTGGATTTGGCTTACCTTCATGTGATGCATCTTGGAAATGAAAAGCTGCTGCAGGACGTTCGCTCCATTTGGACCAATCCACTATTAGTCAACCGGGCAGGACGTGCTCTGGAAGATCTGAGTAACGATCTTGATCACGACATAGCTGATATCGTACCAGTCGGTGCATGGTCATTAGCTAATCCGGATTTAGTAGAGCGCCTTAAAACAGGGGCTCCAATAAATGAGGCAGATCCTAAAACCTTCTTCGCGGCAGGAAGCAAAGGTTACACGGACTATCCCACCTTAAAAGAATTAGAAGCACAAAAGGGCTAAGGAGTAGTTAATGGACTAATATGCCGTTAAACTAACGGGAAACGATAGCGTTATAAAACAAAGAAAGCAGCTGATCAATATGATCGGCTGCTTTTGTTCAACTAACGGGCAGGTTAGTTTTATGAAATGACGCCTACCTTACGTATTTTTTATATTTCCAATTGTTCGCTTAGCCACCGTTCAGATGATGGAGGAATACGAACGAGTTATCCACCCCTACATGGGGGAAGAAAAGCTGGACCTTGGATCATTGCGTAATCTCTTTGATTATCAAGGGATGCGTGATTATATACAAGCACTGCAGCAGCAGCTGCTTCGGCTGAATCAGTTCTATTATGACTATAAGTGCAGCTATCGCCATTCGCAGGATCTAAATGAAGCCATTCGTTTTATCCACGAGAATTTCCACAAACCGCTGGACCTCGCGATGGTATCCAATCATGTATCGCTTAATTATGCTTATATTTCAAATCTGTTTAAGAAGAATACGGGTAAAGGTTTTGCTGAGTACCTACGAGATGTGCGTCTGGATAAAGCGCGGCGGCTCCTCGCTGAAACTGATCATAAAATTGTTGAGGTGGCTGCTATGGTTGGCTATGAAAGCTACAAAAGCTTTATTTTCAGCAAATTAACCTATTCGATAGAATAAAGATAGCCCCCATGTAAGCGATCTCCTTAATACGCATGGATTGGGAGAAGCTATTATTCTATTAAAGGAGGGCAATTATGAATCCATCTCACTTTAAGGAGAACGGTTTACGAAAAAGGTACTTGCTATGTTCCTGGTGGTTGTGATGCTGGCCAGTATTGGCATACTGCCGGCTTCAAAGGTTCAGGCAGCGGGAACTACCGTAACCTCAAATGATTATCATGTATACTCGGTAGTCTGGGAAGAGGACAACATTAAATGGTATGTAGACGGCAAGTTTTTCTATAAAGTTACTAACGAGCAGTGGTATTCCGCAGCTGCACCGAATAATCCGAATGCACCTTTCGATGAGCCGTTTTACTTCATTATGAACTTGGCAATCGGCGGAAACTTTGACGGTGGCCGTATTCCGAACGCCTCTGATATCCCGGCGACGATGCAAGTGGATTATGTACGCGTGTATAAGGAACAGAAATAAAACCGCTGTTTGCACAATTAACAAGCCGTTGATCTGAATAATGAGGATCAACGGTTTTTTTGTTGTTAATTTGAATTGATGTTATTTAAGCAGGTAGGATCTCAGTTTAAATCTAGAGTCGCATCATGCGGGAATGGAAAGTCTCGAGAATGTTTGGGGAATAGTAATTCATTATGAACAGAAATGGAGCGTAGAGGAATGAAAGTATTATCTATGATTCAACCATGGGCGACTCTGCTTGTCCAAGGCGAGACTCTCTATGAAACAAGATCCTGGAAGACCCGGTATCGCGGTCCGTTGGCCATTCATGCAAGCCGGAAAGTCGATAAGCAGGCCTGCAAATATGAACCCGTGCGTTCTTTACTCGCCAAGAATAGCTATACGGAACAAAACCTCCCTACGGGGGTTATCCTTGCAACTTGCGAGCTTTTAAATTGTTATCAAGTCATCGACGCTAATCATACGTCAGCCATTCTGGATTGCGGGAAGGTTGTGTCGGGTGAGGACATCCTGTTAGGCGATTACAGTCCAGGTTATTTTGCGTGGGAAATAGCGGGTTTCCGTCTGCTGAAGCCCTATATTCCAGTGAAGGGAAAACTGGGACTATGGGAATATCCTATAGATGAAGAGTTGAGGATATAACCTCTGTAAACAATAATTAATGGGGGTTCTGACATTATTAATATGAAAAAAATGACGATGGACAAGAACATGGTCTCATTTCCAAGTAGATGGATATCTATCTGTAGCAGTGAGTCTTTTTTGAGCGATTAACAGACCATAGCATGGATTATGATCAAGAGACCAGCTTCAACGCTAGGAGGTATTTCCACTGAACTGTAATCCCATTTGAAATGAATAAAACAAATATACACCAATGATGTGATGAATTATTAGATCAAGCTGGAGTCATTGATTATCAAACGAAAGATATAGTTAAGATGAAAGACCATCATTATTTTATTAAGTCAGAATGTGAATTTTTAGTTCGAGAGTAAAGTCGGTAATCTTTATTGCCGACTTTTTCGGTGCACTAAACCTTTTTATATTCGCCTTTACTTATATAAGTGATTTATTATATCATTAAAGGAAGCCGACAAGACTAATCACAGGGGGTGTACATATGGAACAAAACATTCAGGCGATGGCTGAGGCGTATAAGTTATTAGCTGATAAAACACGTTTGACGATTATTGCGCTACTTCAGGAACAAGAACTTTGTGTATGTGATATCACTGACATTATTGGCATGTCACAACCAAACGCGAGTCAGCATCTTCGAAAACTAAAGGCTGCCGGTCTCCTTAACGAAAAGAAAAAAGGGCAGTGGGTGTACTACTCTCTTAATCCAGATGCAGAAGCATATGTTCAGTGTGTGTATCCGTATCTGCCATCCATGAAAGATAAAATAGCAGGATTGAAGAACTGCTGCGGTCCTCAGGAGGAAGCATGACCATCATTGCTATTTTAATCTTTTTGCTGACACTGACTTTTGTGATTTGGCAACCTAAGGGGCTTAATATTGGATGGTCAGCGTCAGCTGGAGCTGTCCTTGCCCTCCTCTTTGGGGTCGTCAGTCTATCGGATGTAGGTACGGTCACAGAAATCGTATGGAACGCCACGCTTGCCTTCGTAGCCATTATCTTAATTTCACTGATTTTAGATGAAATTGGATTTTTTGAATGGGCTGCTCTACACATGGCAAGGCTCGCAAGAGGTAATGGCAAGCTGATGTTCGTTTATGTTGTGCTGCTTGGTGCAGGGGTAGCAGCGTTCTTTGCGAATGACGGCGCCGCACTGATATTAACACCAATCGTGCTCGCGATGGTCCGAGCGCTCAAATTTGATCAAAAGATGATTTTACCTTTCATTATTGCAAGTGGTTTTATTGCAGATACAACCTCGCTCCCACTTGTAGTCAGTAACCTCGTCAATATCGTTTCTGCTGATTACTTCGGTATCGGTTTTGTGGAGTATGCCAGTCGTATGATTGTTCCCAATTTCTTCTCAATTTTAGCAAGTCTCTTGGTGTTGTTCTTGTTCTTTAGAAAAAGTATTCCAGGGAACTACGAAGTCAGTCAGCTCAAAAAGCCAGCTGAAGCGATCAAGGACAAGAAGTTATTTAAAATATCTTGGGTAATTTTATCCGTGTTACTGGTTGCATACTTGTTGAGCGAGTTCATTCAAGTTCCGGTGTCTGTTATTGCTGGGGTTATAGCCATTTTGTTTATATTAGCTGCAAGACGGAGTCAGGCTATTCAAACATGGAAGCTCATTAAAGGAGCCCCATGGGCAGTCGTGATTTTCTCCATTGGTATGTACGTCGTCGTTTATGGGCTACGAAATGTGGGACTGACGGATGAACTTGGGAAGGTCATTCAAGCTATTGCCGACAAGGGTCTCTACATTTCCACACTTGGTATGGGCTTTCTAGCTGCAATATTGTCTTCGGTTATGAACAATATGCCAACAGTGATGATTGATGCGCTAGCTATTGATGGAACCAATACGCATGGTGCCATTCGGGAATCGCTGATTTATGCCAATATTATCGGTAGTGACTTGGGTCCAAAGATTACACCAATTGGATCGCTCGCAACACTCTTGTGGCTACATGTATTGTCCCGAAAAGATGTAAAAATCACTTGGGGAAGTTATTTCAAAATTGGGATTGTGCTCACCGTCCCAACGCTCTTTATCACGTTAACAGGCCTGTATTTGTGGCTGCACTTGATTCATTCAACAAACATAAACGTTTGGTTAATGATTGCCGTAATAACCGTGGTATTAATTGTTACTGTTGCGATCACCAAAGCGTTGATTAATCCGAAAATGGGCGAAGCAAAAATACAAGTAAGACAAACCAAAGATGAAGGAGATCAATAATTATGAACAACAAACCACTTGTTTACTTTTTGTGTACAGGAAACTCTTGCAGAAGCCAAATTGCCGATGGATTTTTGAAAGCACTTGGTAGTGATAAATATGAGGTGAGAAGTGCTGGATTAGAAGCTCATGGCTTAAATCCTCGTGCTGTACAAACGATGAAAGAAGCTGGAATCGATATTTCGAGTCATACATCAGATGTGATTGATCCTGAGATTTTAAAACAAGCAGACTACATCATCACGCTTTGTGGTCATGCCAACGATAATTGTCCAGTTGTACGTAATGACAAGGCGGAAAGATGGCACTGGGGCTTCGATGATCCAGCCAAGGCAACAGGTACAGAGGAAGAAATCACAGCTACTTTCGCTGAGGTTCGTGATTCAATTAAAGCTCGAATCGAGCAGTTTTTGAAAGAAGGTAAGTAAAATGGATCATGCCATTCATGAGGTTGTCGGAGCGTATATAGCCGGCAAGAAAGTTGCCTTTTACTGTGGTGGAGCCAAAGGTAGAACATAATGTCGTAAACAACAAGCTGAAGGCCATAATGTCGAGGGACAATAACATGGTCCCATTGAAGTCGCTATTTTAGCGGCTTTTTTATTTTTATCGGTACAAGTTCTTGTCCCGAGCCAAGGACAAGAATTTGTACCGATTGCCGGTTAGGCGTATATCTAATCTTCATCTTGCCCTTCAATTCATTGAACTAGCGGGCAGGATCGTTGAATTTAACAGGGGATGATATTACCCAAAAAAATGGAGGGAATGTCTTTGTCTAAATGGATGATTTCATTGTTTATTATGATTCGCCGAGGTCCATTCAAGATTCATATGCCTGGTTCTAGTTTACCGTAAGGCTTACCTTTGTCTAGAAAGCTAAGGAGTCGCCATATGGGCTGCTTTTTTCTTCATCTTGTATTAATCCGGTGATTTATAAGAACCTGCACGATCAATCATGACCTTCCAATCCTCTGCTTCATAAAGCATGCTGTCCTCATTCTCCGGTACGCCAAGCTGGACCTCAAGAATTACCATCCTGGTTTCGGCCAGAATAGAAAAGAGGCTATTCAAGGTAATCGCAAACTGATTGCCTGTGGTCACCTGCCTGATCTGGCCGTTAATAAGCACCTGCCCACTGCCTGAAATGACAGTCCATGCCCGGCACCCTAATCGATGCTGGCGTAATCCGATATGTTTGCCAGGCAAAAGCGTCATATTCAATG
The DNA here is from genome assembly GCF_058789975.1 of Paenibacillus sp. FW104-T2. Lineage (NCBI taxonomy): Bacteria > Bacillati > Bacillota > Bacilli > Caryophanales > Paenibacillaceae > Paenibacillus > Paenibacillus sp. FW104-T2. The sequence continues at coordinate 31,213 of NZ_JBYTCE010000034.1, forward strand.
TGGTTACGGTTGTATTTTCGTCTTCTACCGATCTCTCCATGACGTGATAGCTGCCCCAAGTTGCCTCGACGTACATCGGTTGCAGTGGAATACTGCCCAATTGCTCTTTAATTTCATTTGAATCTTTTTTGTTGGCTATGAGAATTCCGTCCGGACTTGCGACAGTGATAATGCCTGGGACTCCGATGACGTGGATCGGGTAGGGGAGCTCGTTAACGATGTAGGAATTCGGGGAGGATTCGGATATTCTGCCGTGTCCCAATACATTGGAATCCAACTGATCACACAGAGCATCCCAGCTCCCGATATCCTGCCATACACCCTCATATGGCAGTACAACAGCCCGTTGCGATTGTTCAGCAACTTGTTTGTCAAAACTGCGTTCAGGCAACTGTTCATACAGGGTTAACAATTGATCGTAATGAACCGGAAGGCCATTTTTTTCAATATGGGACAACATAAACGCAAGAGAGAAGGCATACACCCCGCAGTTCCACAATGCGCCATGCTGTAGCAGGGTTTCAGCGACATCCAATTCAGGTTTCTCTATGAATTGTGTAACCGGTGCATAACCATTAGATTCTTTTTTTCCTGGCAGGATGTAACCATATTGTTCTGAAGCGTATGTGGGCCTTGTCCCAATTAAAATGATATCGGCCTGAGTCTGTTTCAATATATCCGGAAGTAATTTGAAGCTCCTGAAAAAGTCCTCATCTGCGAACACATCCGCTGGCGCGATACAAATCATATCGTCAGGCTCAGTCGCTCCGGAGGATTTCAGATACAAGGTCGCCAAGGCAGCAGCAGCAAAAGTTCCACGCTTAAAAGGTTCTCCAATGACGGGTATCTTGCCTTTGGTATGACGGGCTGTAATGTCGGTCTGGTTCTGATGTGAAATGATGAGGGTTGAGTCCAGTAGGCCTGAGCTGTCAAGCTGGCGGCATACTCTGCTGATCATGGATTCCCTTCCGCCTGCAGGTGACGGAAGTATATTCACGAACAGCTTGGATCGAAGCTCATTGGACAGCGGCCAAAGCCTTTTGCCTGCGCCGCCACATAGCAGTACGATATGCATTGGCTTCCTCCTAAGCTCGGGGAGTTTTGCTATAGATTTTACGTTTGTGAAAGGAAAGAGATCGGTATTTAAGCGCAAAATTGCGAATTTGTTGTTCTTTTAACGAAGAAGCGTTCATGTTCAGACTTTTATTCATGGAACTCTTTAGGATCATGCTGGCCGGGTTGTTCGAATACATAAAATTGGCATAGGTTTCATACTCAGAGAACCCAAACTGCTTCTTCTTATTGATATTCGAGATAATCGCTTTGTACCATGGCAGCTGATGGATCGTTTCAATTTTCTTTTTCAAAGCAGAGAGTTTCGATTTTTCGAACAGCATATAATGGGTGACAAAAGAGCGTGGGCGCGGCGCTTTCATGTTTAACAGCTTGCGATAGGTGTTGAAATATTCTGGCTGACTCCAGTCGCGACAGTAAAATACCGTCTTATTTTCAACAATAAATGAATGAGGTTTAATGAGCACCGTATCCGCATCCATCACCAGAAAGTGTTTCGCTCTCACAATGTGATCCCCGTTCATTTTAAGCAGTTGTTGATATAACCAGCCTGAGCGGTCCCAGCGGGATGATTGATAGTGTATATCGTTTTTGGTGATAGGCAGGACTGACCGCTCGTTAACAAAAATGCAGTGTTTGCGGGAACAAAGGTTTCTGATTTTGTTGCTGGTCGGGGAAACAATATAAATCTGTCCAATCGGGTGCCGCACATAACGGCGAATACTATCGATAACCTGAGGAAGGGTGCTCAAATCTTTTTCGATCGCAGGTATAAGAACATCGATCATAGGCCCACGATTTAACTGTTTTCCATGCTGAACTGGCATCTTCTCAACTCCCTGGACAAATGGTTACATCTTGTTTTCATGATATGTGTGCAAAATTGGTTTGGTCAGGGCATGTGCGAATATACCATTTTTACGAACAAGGGCATTTGTTTAGGGTTGTTTTATCGGTACTACATATAATGCATGATCTTGATGAAACATCAGGGTTTGGTTCATTTGTTGAAGGGAGAAGTGTTATATGGGGGTTGATAAATTGAAGCCGTTAAGAAGCAAATGGTTGAAAACAAAAGTGATCCTCAATAATGGTTCTATCCAACCATTTATACCTGATACGCAGCGATTTAACAAAGCCAGCCTGTGGTCCATGATCAGCAGATACGGTATGGTTTATATTAAACCCGAGATTGGCACTTATGGAATGGGTGTCATAAAGGCAGAGATGCTGAGTCATCAGAATTTCGCCTATCAGATTGAACAAAAACGACTGTCGTTTGATAACTTTGACTCGTTCTATGCAAGTCTTGTACGTCTGGTGCATAAAAGAAGCTATCTCATTCAGAGAGGAATCGATCTGCTTAAGCACAACAAGAGGCGTTTTGATATCAGAGTCATGATACAGTTAAGTCCCGACAATCAGTGGGAGGCTACGGGAATCATCGGCCGGCTCGGTCATCCGAAAAAAATCGTGACCAATTATCACAGCGGTGGTAAACCAATGGATGTTCACAGACTGCTGGAATCTCATGCATCCCTGAAACGCAGAAATGAACTCATCCAGGAGATGAATGAGCTTGGATTACGTATTGCACGCCACATGAAGAAAAAATACCCGTACCTTAAGCAAATCGGCGTTGATATTGGACTGGACCGGAGTTTGAAACCCTGGATTATTGAGGTGAACGTCAAACCGGACCCTTATATTTTCAACCAATTAAAGGACAAGACAATGTATAGAAGGGTCATAAAATATTTCCGCCATGCTGCTAAAAAAACAAAATAACGTTTCTCTGTTAATCATAACGATAGAGAGATAACCTTACTTGGCAGCCGTCTTGTCGTCATAGAATTTTGCGAAAAAAGTGAATTTATCCCTAAAATTACTCTTAGCAGAAATCCAGAAATGGCAGCATGAAACTAAGCCCAGCTTTAGTGGTTTTTAAAAACGGTGCTTCTCAGGATGTATGAGAAATTAGAACATTTAAGAGTGCTTAACAACCTTCCTCACCAGCCGTAAGAATAGTATAAAACGCCGCATCAAAATTTTCATTACGCTGTGGTGCCCCGAGAGGGGCATGGACGGCTAACGGGCAGGTTAGTTTGAAAAAATAAGATCTCTCTTGAAATGTTTAAGTTGCTTAATGGATATAATTTGGAAAAATTCATTGTCTGTTAATAAGAGGTACATATGGAGTACTACTTAAGATGAACAATCTTTTAGAAGATATAATTAACAGACTAAAGATAAGCTTGAAAGAGGATAGTAACGGAATAATAATTGGTGAGTTCAATGATGTGATCGCTAGTATTGAATTCAATTATCTTCATCTAACACAGTACAAATCATTTCTAGAAAACAAATGGTGCAAAGTTGTCGAGGGACAAGAACTTGTACCGATTACCATATTGGACAAGAACATAGTCCTATTGCTGATTAAGCGTATATCTAACTCGCAACAGTAGAGAAGTTCTAAGCAAAGAAACCACTCCTTAAAAATCGGGAGTGGTTTTTGTCTATACACTACTGTATATTTTGTGGTCAAACTGTACTTTGTGCTTAGGGCTATCGCTTTTTGAGTGGAGCATCCTCGTCACATCCCGCGGAGGGAAAAGGACTTCGTGAATGGAGGAGACTCCCCGAGACTGGGAAAGAAAAGTGTCAGGAGTGTCGATGCTGGCAGCGAACGTGCTTTTGGCGGCACATTCGCTTTTTCGCTATTCTTGGTCTCCCAGCGCCGTTGGAAGTGCTTTTGCAAGGTGAAGTACGTCCAAATCTTGTCGTGTTTTAAAAAAACTGGGCAGACAATCATGATCAACATCGCCGGTAAAACCAATCAATATCCCCAGTTCTTCGATCGCCTGGCTATAACTTTTGTCGTGTCAAGGGAAGATGAGTTGAACGGGAATGACGGCGTTCTTAGGAGAATAAATATATTCCATTTGTTCACGTAACAGCTTTACGGCAGTTCGTGCCATATCCTGTTCATCCTGCTGCACATAAGCTACGCCTGAGAGATGTGGATTATCGAAAGAAAGCAATTCGATATTTGCGTGATCGTTCAGACGACTGATAGCGGCCGATGTAAGGCGTGCGGTTTCTGCAGTCAGGGAGAAGGCTGCCGAAATTCCACTGTGGTCCTGCAAGAAGTCGCTTACATAGTCCAATGCTTGATCGCCGCGTAGAATGTCGAGAGGGATGTGACACCACAAGCTCTTGTCAATCGAGATGCCTTGATCTGTGTACGCCTGCTCGAAGCCGAGCGTGCGATCCTCGATGGCTGTATTGGCATTTTCAGGTGAGATGAGCGCAATCTGCTGATGACTCTTGGATAGCAAATGGGAGACAGCCTTGTACGCACCGCCGTAATTGTCGGATGTAATGGTGTACGTCTCAATGTTGCGCAGATAGCGGTCGATGAACACACACGGGAATTTATCGAGCGACAGACGCAGCAATGATTCGTTATACTTCTCATCTTCTGTCGGAAAAACGATCAGCCCCTTCACACCGAGCTCCGTTAGTGTACGAATGACGTTTGTTTCGATAGAGGAGGACTCGCGCGTGATGCTTAGTATCATGCTGAGGCCGGCTTCTTGAAGGAACTGTTCCGTGTAGTCAACGAGCTTCTGAATGACACGGGTCCTCATCGTCGGAATGATGAAGCCGATGAGCGGCATGGAGGACGCGCTGCATGAGGATGGCAGAGAATTGATGCTAGAAACAACAAGACTAGAAGAGACGAATGAGCCTTTGCCTTGTACGCGGATAATTAATCCTTCGTCAGCTAGTAGGGTTAGGGCATTCCTGACGGTTATTTTACTTACTCTGAATTCGTCCATTAGTTCTTGCTCAGAAGGAATACGGTCTGTTGGCCGAAGCTGTCCTGATTTAATTTTCTGAAGAATATCTTCTCGAATTTGTTTGTAGAGCGCCAGCTTTTTCAAAAAGTTGCATCTCCCCATAAACTTTATGATTTTATAATCAATTGGTTATATAAAAGCATATTTCATGTATATTATAATACGGCATGTAAAGCGCTTACAATATGGAATCTGAGAATTTGTTGCGAAGGGGTCTTTTCTTTGAACGGTTAGATTTTATGTTAAGGAGGGTGGTGCCAAGGTGGATTGAACCCGCTTAAATTAACAGAACTAACTAGTCAGCCGACTTTTCAAATGCATTAACAAAAAAAGAGAGGATGACGAACAAATGAAAAAACGCAGTACTATAATCTCCATCGTTACAGTCCTTATTATGTCACTTGTTTTTACAGCGTGTGGTACTCCATCTGAAACAAAAACGGAAACACAGCAATTAGGCGCTAATGCCGGAGAGAATGCAACAGAATTGTCATTTTGGACATTCGTAGATTTGCACGGCAAGCATTTGGATAAAATGCTGGGGTTATGGAACCAACAGAACCCAGACAAACAGATTAAGTTGAATGTAACGGTTATGCCTTACGATGATATGCACAACAAGCTCTTATTGGCAGTTACAAGCGGAAAAGGTGCTCCTGATATCGCGGATATCGAGCTTGGTCAATTCCCTAAATTCTTGGAAGGTGACAACGTTCCACTGGAATCTTTGAATGATGTATTTGCACCATACAAAGACGTTGTTGTTCCTTCGCGTGTCGAGATTTACTCCAAAGCTGACCAGGTTTATGGCTTTGATTATCACGTAGGGGCTACGCTTGCTTTCTACAACACTGAAATTTTAGAACAAGCAGGCGTTGACTACAAGACAATCAAAACGTGGGAAGATTACAAACAAGCAGGTATCCAGGTTTATGAAAAGACAGGCAAGTACTTAGGTACTGCTGATACATCAGCTACGTGGCAAGCATCGCTGCTGCTAGCTCAGCAAAACGCTGATTTTACAGATGAAAATGGTAATCCAAAAGTGAACTCGCCTGAAATGATTAAAGCGTATGAAATGTTAGTCGATCTGCAGAAGAACAATGTTATTCATACGATCCCTGGCGGACAACCCGACACAGAAGAAGCAAAAGGCGAATACAACAAAGGCAACTACGCAAGCGCATTGATGCCTGAATGGTACATGTCCCGCTTTGTAAACGAAATGAAGGACCTTAAAGGGAAGTATGCAATTGCTCCATTGCCTGTATTTGAAGAAGGTAATCCTCGTTCCGTTGGTTTGGGCGGTACTGGCACAGTTGTTACTAAGAATGGTAAAGACGTTCAGTTGGCCAAAGAATTTGTAGCCTTTGCCAAGCTTTCGAAAGAAGCTACGACTGAAATCTGGAATACACTTGGATTTGACCCAATCAACATGGAAGTATGGCAAGATGATGCAGTAACGAAAAACCCTGATAATGAATACGTCCAATACTTCAAAACAAATGCATTTGATACTTTGAATGAAATCAAGGACGAAATTAGAGCAATCAAGTCCGTTAAAGCTTCACCGACCATCGGCAATATATTCAATACGGTTACCTTGAATGCTATCTTTGAAGATGGCCAAGACGTGAAGGAAGCGCTGGATGAAGCACAAGAAGCAATTGAACAAGAATTGAAATAAATTCAATAAGTAAATGATTTGATTAAACCTGTCGGCAGGTATAGTAGTCGGCAGGTTTAACCATAGTCAAGGGAGATTGAGAATATGATAAAGAAATTTGTATACTCTCAAAAGGTTGCACCTTATGTTTTTGTATTGCCATTTATACTCATATTTTTGTTATTCTGGTTCTATCCGCTTGTAAATTCATTCGTAATGAGCTTTCAAGATAAGATGTTAGGACAGGATCCTAAATGGGTTGGTGAAGCGAATTATTCGAAATTACTTACAGATAAAGTGTTTTTGACGGCTATTAAAAATAGCGTTGTGTACATGTTAGGAACCTTAGTGTTGTTAATTCCCTTTCCCATGTTATTCGCCGTTATGATCAACAGTAAGTTAATGCTGGGAAGAGAATTTTTTAAATCTTCGTTCTTTCTCCCTGCATTGACATCTGTCGCAGTTGCGGGTACCATTTTCCGCCTTACATTTGGTGAAATGGAAGGTTCATTAATGAACAGTTTCCTAGGTCTATTTGGTGTAGAGCCTATTAAATTCCTGAAAGACGGAGAATGGAGTATGGCAGCACTGTTAATCCTCGCATGTTGGAGATGGACAGGTGTTAATATGCTTTACTATCTATCCGGTTTGAAAAGCATTGACAATGAATATTATGAGGCTGCTTCAATTGACGGGGCATCGGCTTGGCAGAAGTTTAGAACGATCACAATGCCATTATTGAAGCCGACCACGGTATATGTTACGACAATTAGTGTTTATGCAGGTTTAGCTATGTTTACCGAGAGCCTGATGATGTTTAACGGTAACAATTCACCCAAAAATATTGGCTTAACCATTGTTGGATTTCTGTATAGACAAGGGATTGAGAAGAATAAGCTGGGTTACGCAGCTGCAGTTGGTATCATTCTGTTAGTCATTGCTATGGTTATCAATTTAACGCAGTTGAAATTAAGTGGAATGTTCAAAAAGGAGGAGGATTAAAGTGGGCAAAAGTCAGACGAGGAATAATTTTATTTCCAGAATAGTTATTATTTGTTTGTTCATTATACTATTCGTGATAATTATGATTCCATTCTATGCAGTGGCCCTATCTTCCTTTAAACCAGGTGAATCCTTAATTAGATATGGTCTTAACCTAAGTTTGGATTTTAGTATTATGAGTTTTGACAATTTCATCTATCTGTTTACTGGAGAACATGATTATTTTGTATGGTTTTGGAACAGTATGACTTTAACCATCGTTCAAGTGGTTTTAACACTTTTTGTAAGCGCATTTGTTGGATATGGTTTCGCAGCATATGATTTTAAAGGGAAGAACTTCCTCTTTATATGTGTTTTGCTCATTATGATGGTGCCTTTCGAAATACTGCTGGTTCCTTTGTACAGCCTAATTAATGATTTGGGAATGGTGAATAGCTATTCGGCAATTATTCTGCCAGGTGTGGCCAATGCCGCGACCATATTTTTCTTCAGGCAATATCTAAGAAGCATACCCAAAGAGATTATTCAATCTGGGCGGGTTGATGGCGCAAACGAGTATGCAATTTATTTCAGGCTCATTATGCCGATTATGAAGCCATCCTTTGCAGCAATGGCCATTCTTAATGGTATGAATAGCTGGAATAATCTGTTGTGGCCATTCATGGTATTAGGAGATCAGAGTAAATATACACTTCCAATCGGTTTGAAAACGTTGTTAACTCCTTATGGCAATAACTATGACCTATTGATCGTAGGCTCCTTCTTCTCCATCATTCCAATTTTCATACTGTTTATTGCTTTCCAGAAATATTTTATAGACGGTATGACTGCAGGTGCTGTTAAAGGGTAGCAAATATTATGATGAAACAGGTGATAAGATGGAAGGCCAACAAAGAGCGTTACACGACATTCAACCACTGATTGAGCAGAGAGCGGATCCTTTTATTTACCGGCATTCGGATGGTTATTATTATTTCGTAGCATCCGTTCCGGAGTATGATCGGATTGAAATCCGTAGAGCCCGGAGCCTTGAGGGGCTTGTTACATCAACTCCTGTGGTGATCTGGAGAAAACGCGAGATGGGTATCCTTAGTGCCAACATTTGGGCGCCTGAACTGCATTTTATTGATGACAAATGGTACGTGTATTTCGCTGCCGCACACACGACGGATACGAATGAAGGCTTGTTCGACCATCGGATGTATGTGCTAGAGAATGACAATGCCAATCCGCTCGAAGGCAGTTGGACGGAAAGAGGACAGGTTCGTACCGCGTGGGAAAGCTTCGCCCTCGATGCCACTACCTTTGAGCATAATGGCAGCCGTTATTACGTATGGGCACAAAAGGATCCGAATATCGAAGGTAACTCTAATCTGTATATATCTAAAATGAGCAATCCGTGGACGCTGACTGGTCCGCAAACGATGATTTCGATGCCGGAATATGACTGGGAGATCATTGGTTATAAAGTGAACGAAGGCGCGGCATTTCTTCGCAAGGGTAATCGGGTATTCCTCACTTACTCGGCTAGCGCCACCGATTTCAATTATTGCATGGGCCTGCTTGAAGCCGATGCGGATGCTGATTTGCTCGATGCCGCTTCATGGCGCAAGTCGCAAGCAGCGGTTTTGTCGACAGATGAGAGCATCTCGATGTATGGTCCCGGTCATAATTCCTTCACGGTGTCAGAGGACGACGAAAAGACGCTATTTGTGTTTCACGCAAGGACGTACAAGAATATTATAGGAGATCCGCTGTACGATCCGAATCGCCATACATTTGTGACGGAGCTTTTGTGGTCGGATGACGGCAGACCCGATTTCTGCGGCTCTGTTGTAGCACTTGCACGTTCTGTACAGTGAACGAGTGTCACAAAAAAGAGAGACAGTAAGAACATCGAAGGCACCCTAATGGGTGCCTTTAATTTCGCAGTACAGGTAATACGCTGAACCGTAACACAAGTAGTAGTAAGTTGCCTTAAAATTTGCCGCTTCAGCTAACCCGGAGAATCATATCATAAATAAGTGTGTTCTTGAAAAAATATATAAGAAGAGGCAGCTCATTTGAAAGCACTTGTATTTAATAAATTCGGAGGATGCACTGCACTCCAATGACCCTAGTGAAATCCCGGCATTTACCTAACAGGTCTTGTAGACAATTCATATTTGTCCAACAAAGTATGAAGTATGCCTGCCGTATCGTTAGTCAAGCTGGATGCTACCATGCAGTCAGGCCAGAGCTTTCTCCTTTAAAATGTCATTACATGTAAGGGAGAACATCAATTTTCAGGTGCAGGAATATTTCACTCGAAGACCAAACGTCTTGTTGGAACGTTTAGTCAAACTGATCCGAAGGACTATCTTGGATTCAGGAGAGACCTAAGGGAGGTGTAATAAAAACATATGAAAGTCAAACCGGAAGTAATCTATGAGATTAAGCGTTCCAAAGGCAAAATTAATCCTACAGTCCGTGGGTATTATATTTCGTTTCGTGTTAAGGTGGAATCAGAAGGAGGTTCATGGAAGATTAGACCGTTCCCGAAGTAACTGGGAACGAAGAATATCTTCACAAATTGGAGAACGATTTCGGAAAACTTGCTAAACAACAAGTAAAGCAGGTCCTTGATAAAATGCAGCATAAGTACAAGGTGGATGTTGGTGGGTTTGGCGAGAATCTGCGTATTAAATATCCAAAAGTATGGAAAAAAGTAAAACCGAAGGGGGATAAGACATTCAGTGAAATCCCGATTACGTATAACATAAAAATCAGGGATCATCCACGGATTAAACATATCCTGAACGTGCTGCCACATGGGGATTATTCAAAATCAATATTTGAGATTTCAAATTACAAAGCTAATGGGAACAATAAATCTAAAAACGAAGAAGCAGCTAACCAACGTGATCGGCTGCTCTTATGAACGAACCGTGGGATGTGACGTTTGCAATGACTAGATATTCATGGAACGGTATCTAACAAAAATTCTTCCGATGGTAACCTAAACGCGAAAAAAACACAATGTCATAAACACTAAATAATGAGTTGTAAGTTATTTTCTAATTATAGTTAACTACATAAAATGATTATGATGTTCCTGCTTGAGCCGAACCATTAAAGGACACAGGACCAACGATAGTTACAGGAGTCTCAGCAGCACTTGCAACATACATGGTATAACGAATCTGACCTGTTATAACGTTACTTACTGGTGGAAAATCTCCAGCAGTAAAAGTAAAGAGCCTGGTACCGGGACCCGAGGTTAAATCAATTGTTGAGTTAAAGATCAACTCGCCTGAACCGAATATGCCAGTACCACCTCTTTCAACATAGATGTTGACTAAGTTTATTGAAGATCTAGAAACGCCAACTGTTCCCCATAGTAAGATACGCACATCACTCTCATTAGGGGTCCCTATTGCAGCGACAGTTTGAAGACCGATATCCCCCAGTAATGTAGGAGTTGACGTTAAAATTGCAGTTCCCAAACTAAAGGTATTATTAAGAGACATACGTGAATCTAGAAATTGAATAGGCAAACTGTTCACCTCACTTTCTACATACCCTCATCTTATTCCAAGTTATTCTAACTGCTTGGACAAAGGTATAAATGTAAGTGAATCAAGAACAATTTAATCCAAGCATGAAGCTACGTTTGTTTTGGAACAAACATACTTGAACTTGGAGTCTATTCATTATTTATATCAAATTGTTCGTTCGCAAATTGAATTTTAGTTCTAGACCACGATAATATCGATTGATTGATACTAAGCTAATGCTCTAAAGGCTGATCCATTAAATAAGGCTGAAATCATTTTTTTCCTTTTATTCATGAGAACCACTCACTTTTGTAAATATATACACTACGAAATAAATACTATGTTTCTATGGAAAAATAGAAACGGACAAGAGTTAATTTTGAATAAATAAATATTTTATAT
>NZ_JBYTCE010000035.1:0-29836 GCF_058789975.1 Paenibacillus sp. FW104-T2
GCCCTTAGCTCAGCTGGATAGAGCGTTTGACTACGAATCAAAAGGCCGGGAGTTCGAATCTCTCAGGGCGCGCCATTTATAACTTCATATGCCGGCGTGGCGGAATGGCAGACGCGCTCGACTCAAAATCGAGTGGGAAACCGTGGAGGTTCGAGTCCTCTCGCCGGTATAACATAACGGGATGTAGCTCAGCTTGGTAGAGCACCTGGTTTGGGACCAGGGGGTCGCATGTTCAAATCGTGTCATCCCGATATTATTTTCGCGGGTGTAGTTCAATGGTAGAACTTTAGCCTTCCAAGCTAATAGCGTGGGTTCGATTCCCATCACCCGCTTACCGATATAGAGAAAAAAGAGATGATCATGATCATTTCTTTTTTTTGTGCTTTTAGGGTTTTCACCAGACTACATACTCTCTGCAATTACATCCTTTTGAACTTGAACAAATACAACTCACCCTGTGATATGTTGATTGGCAGCGTGTAGATCAGATTAGCCCTCATTTTTTATAAAACGCTTACAAAAAATATCTTGCCTATTTAGCCATGATGTAATACTATACCAATTAAGCGCTTAACCTTTGTGGGTAAGGCGCTTAAACTTAACGTAGATTAAGCGCTTTACCCGTAAAGGGAAAGGAGACGAAACCCATGACAACGATCCGGCTGACCATGGCCCAGGCACTGCTCCGCTATCTGGATCAGCAGTATATTTCCGTAGATGGTGTGGAGACCAAATTCGTGAAGGGTGTTATCGGTATTTTCGGACACGGTAATGTTACAGGAATAGGAGAGGCACTGGAACGCAGCCCAGGAAGTCTGACGTACATGCAAGGCAAGAATGAACAGGGTATGGTACACACTGCAGCGGCTTATGCCAAGCAGAAGAATCGCAGGCAAATATACGCGTGTACCACATCGATCGGCCCAGGTGCGTTGAATATGATTACCGCAGCTGCAACAGCGACCGTGAACCGGATTCCTGTACTTCTGCTTCCTGGAGATAACTTTGCCACACGTGAGCCGGACCCAGTACTGCAACAGCTTGAGGTGAGCAGTGATTATACCGTCTCGGCTACAGACCCATTTAAAGCGGTCAGCAAGTATTGGGATCGCATTGTACGTCCTGAACAGTTAATGATTGCTGTAACACAGGCAATGCGTGTTCTCACGGATCCAGCGGAGACGGGAGCGGTTACGCTGGCACTGCCGCAGGATGTGCAGGCAGAGGCGTACGATTACCCGGAAGCGTTCTTCGCCCGCAAGGTGCATTACCTGGACCGCCGCCCCCCGGTTCAGGCAGCCATTGAACGGGCTGCGGAACAGCTGGCCCGTGGCAGGAAGCCGCTGCTGGTTGCTGGCGGCGGTGTGTTGTATTCCGAGGCGTCTGTTCAGCTCGCTGCCTTCGCCGAGGCATTCGGCATTCCGGTTGCCGAGACCCAGGCTGGCAAGAGTGCACTGTCCTGGGACCATCCACTCAACGTGGGGGCCATCGGGGTTACAGGCTCTCTGGCGGCAAACCGACTTGCTAGAGAAGCAGATGTTGTGATCGGCGTCGGCACCCGGTTCTCGGATTTCACGACGGCGTCCCGATCCGCTTTTCAGCATCCTGAAGTGACATTTATCAACCTAAATCTGAACGGTATGGATGCAGCCAAGCTGGGCGGGGAAGCCATCCTGGCAGATGCACGGGAAGGTCTGCAAGCCCTGCAAACGGCAATGCAGGAACGGGGATACCGTAGCGGCTACGGCCCATCTGAGGTTGCTGATCTGCGGGGTGAATGGAACCGAGAAGTAGATCGGTTGTATGAACTAAAGCACGAAGCTGGCTTGGCACAGACCACCGCCGTTGGAATTATTAATCGGACCATTGATCCATCTTCCATCATCGTGTGTGCGGCAGGAAGCCTGCCCGGAGATTTGCATCGCCTGTGGCGAGCGGCAGCACCGAAGACGTATCACATGGAATATGGCTTCTCCTGTATGGGCTATGAGGTGAGTGGTGCGTTTGGAGCAGCGCTCGCCGAGCCGGATCGGGAAGTATATGCCATGGTTGGTGACGGTAGTTACCTGATGCTGCATTCCGAGTTGGTGACCAGCCTGCAGGAACAGAAGAAGTTCACCATTTTGCTATTCAATAACAATGGATTCCAATGCATTCATAATTTGCAGCGTGAGCACGGCAGTGACGGATTCGGCAACGAGTTTCGTTATAGGGAATCGGAGAGTGGACGACTGACAGGGGATTACATGCCGATGGATTTTGCAGCACATGCCCGCAGTCTGGGAGCACAAGCATATCGAGCGGAAACAGCAGAGGAGCTGGAGCAGGCACTCAGGGATGCAAGGAAAGAGAGTGTGACTACACTTATCGAGATTCCGGTTGTACCAGGGACCAATGCAGGAGGATATGAATCCTGGTGGAATGTTGGCGTGCCGGAAGTATCAACGGAACAAAAGGTGGTAAATGCTCATCATGCCATGCAAGCCAGCCGTGCCAAAGCAAAGCTCATTTAATTCAGCACTGTATATCTGAACAGACAAGATGCTGTACTCAAATAAAGGAGATGTGGAGCCATGAACAAGCTGCCATTTCAGCTCGGGATTCATCCGATCAACTGGGTCGGCGAGGATGTGAAGGAGCATGGAGACAACACGACGTGTGAGCAGATTTTGGATGATATTCAGCGACTCGGACTGACTGGTACGGAGATGGGGCGCAAATATCCAACGGATCCAGCCGCACTGCGTGAGGAATTAGATAAGCGCAATATCCGTCTCGTTTCCCAGTGGAAGTCGGTATTGCTCTCCGACCCGGCATTCCGGAAATCAGAGCTGGACAGCTATCGCAGACACACGGAGTTTCTGCAATCGATGGGTAGTACGGTGATTAGTACAGCAGAGGTCGGGGGTTCCCTGCATTTTGATCCACGGCGGACTCCGCATGAGAAGGAAGTGCTAAGACTCAGTGAATCCGAGTGGCACATCCTTGCTGAAGGGTTGAACGAGGCGGGTGCCATTGCACGAGAACATGGATTGAAACTGACATACCATCACCATGGCGGCACTGTAGTGGAACGGCCGGAGGAGATCGACCGGTTGATGGAATTGACCGATCCTACTCTCGTTTACTTGCTTTATGACACGGGTCATGCCTACTACGGGGGAGCTGATCCACTTGCTCTGCTGCGTAAGCATTATGACCGGATTGCCTATATTCACTTAAAAGATATCCGTCCGGAGGTTCTGGATGAGGCACGGGCAGCACAATCTGATTTTGTCGGCTGTATTCGCAAAGGGGTATTTACTGTACCCGGGGATGGATGCATTGATTTTGCACCAATTCTGCAGGAATTGGTTGATCGGGGATACGATGGGTGGGCGATGCTTGAAGGCGAGCAGGATCCTGCCATTCATAACCCATATGAGTATGCGAAACGTTCCCTCTTGTACATGAATTCATTAATTAGGTAGACCATCTAATTCGGCATGAGTTTATTATGATTTCCATAGGGTTAGGTAACGAAGGTGTTTTTCATAGGTGCATATCAAAATACCAATGTAGACAGAAGGTGTATTCGGTGAGAAGAGTATGCTTTATCTGGATCGTTCAGCACCTTCAATCTAGAACACTATTCCATTTACAGAAAGGGGTTCTGAGCCATGGCTTACGTTTCCTTTCCTGCTTCCAGGAAGACGGATTTTACCGCAATCGGAAGACTATGCATTGACTTGAACGCCAATGAGATTAACCGTCCGATGGAAGAGACGATGACGTTTACGAAGTATGTAGGTGGATCTCCGGCCAATATTGCGATTGGCATGTCCAGGCTCGGCATGGAGACGGCCTTTATCGGGAAAATCGCCAATGACCAGATGGGAAGGTTCATCCATAGTTATCTGGAACGAAACGGAATTGATACGTCCAATGTGGTAACCGATGACACAGGAGCAGTGACAGGGCTTGCTTTTACCGAGATCAAAAGTCCAACCGACTGCAGCATACTGATGTACCGAGACCATGTAGCTGATCTGCTGTTACAAGCTCGTGAAGTGCAGGAGCAGCTGATCGAGGGTTCCAAAGTACTGCTAATTTCCGGAACGGCTCTTGCCCAGAGTCCATCTCGTGAAGCGGTATTTCAGGCACTAACGTATGCAAAAAAACATGGAACCGTTATTGTATTTGATCTCGATTATCGTCCCTACACCTGGACATCGGCGGAAGAAACAGCAGTGTATTACAACCTTGCAGCCGAAAAATGCGATATCATCCTGGGTACCCGTGAGGAATTCGACATGATGGAGACGTTTGACCATAATACACAGCGCAGCGATCAGGTGACCTCGCAAAAGTGGTTTGACTACTCAGCAAAAATTGTTGTTATCAAGCATGGCAAGGAAGGATCCATTGCCTATACCCGCGAGGGGTTATCCCATCGTGCAGACAGCTACCCAGCGCGTGTGGTGAAAACATTTGGAGCTGGCGACTCCTATGCAGCAGGATTCCTGTACGGATTAATGCAGAACTGGACGATTGAACGCAGTATGGCGTACGGCAGTGCAGCAGCGAGTATCGTCATTTCTAGTCACAGCTGCTCGGATGCGATGCCAACGGTGGAACAGGTGAATGACTATATTGATCGCTGTAATCGGGGCGAGATTATAGTGTCCTGAATCAATAAGGAATGGCTGCAACATATATAAGCGAAGGGAGACAGGGCTATGGGAAAAGGAATTTCGGAAGCGTCCACAACCGTGACGATGGTACAAAACTGGATCGGGGGTGCCTGGGTAGCCCCGGTGGCAACCCGAACCGAGCCGGTCATGAATCCGGCTACGGAGGAAGTCATTGCACACGTACCGCTGTCAGAACAGGCAGACGTGGATCTCGCGGTCCAAACGGCAAGAGAGGCATTCCCATCCTGGAGCAGCACGCCAGTTCCTCGCCGTGCGCGTGTTTTGTTCCGCTACCAGCAGTTGCTGGTAGAACACTGGGAAGAACTTGCCCGGCTGGTTACATTGGAGAACGGCAAAAGCTATGCTGAAGCCTACGGGGAAGTACAGCGGGGCATTGAATGCGTCGAATTCGCGGCGGGTGCCCCGAACCTGATGATGGGCAAGCAGCTGCCTGATATCGCCACAGGGCTGGAATCAGGCATGTATCGGTACCCAATCGGCGTTATAGGGGGGATCACCCCTTTCAACTTCCCAATGATGGTACCGTGCTGGATGTTCCCGCTGGCCATTGCGTGCGGGAATACTTTTGTGCTGAAGCCCTCTGAACGAACACCGCTGCTCGCAGGGCGCCTGGCTGAGCTGTTCAAGGAAGCCGGGCTTCCGGACGGTGTACTTAACATCGTTCACGGTGCGCATGACGTCGTGAATGGACTGCTTGAACATCCGGATGTTCAAGCCATCTCTTTTGTCGGCTCACAGCCTGTGGCTGAATACGTCTACACTACTGCATCCGCGCACGGAAAACGGGTGCAGGCACTCGCCGGTGCCAAAAACCACTCGATCGTCATGCCGGATGCCGACCTTGACCTGACGGTGAAGGAGATCACCAGTGCAGCTTTTGGCTCAGCCGGAGAACGCTGCATGGCCTGTTCGGTTGTCGTGGCCGTTGGTGATATTGCAGATGCGTTGGTCCAAAAGCTGGTGGAAGCAGCGGACAACATCACAATAGGCAATGGTTTAGATGAGGGTGTGTTCCTCGGTCCGGTCATTCGAGGTCCGCATAAAGAACGTACGCTCAGCTACATTGAATCTGGAGAACAGGAAGGCGCAGCCTTGATCCGTGATGGCCGCAAGGATGAAGCGGCAAGCACATCCGGATATTTTGTTGGACCCACCATATTCGACGAGGTTCAGAGCAGCATGAAAATCTGGAAGGATGAGATCTTCGCCCCTGTGCTCTCCATATCTAGAGTAGATACGCTCGAGGAAGCAATCCAGCTGGCGAATCGTTCCGACTTTGCCAATGGGGCGTGCCTGTTCACTCGTAGCGGGGCCAGCATGCGACAATTCCGTGAAACGATTGATGCAGGCATGCTTGGCATTAACCTGGGCGTACCTGCGCCAATGGCCTTTTTCCCTTTTTCCGGCTGGAAGAAATCCTTCTACGGTGACCTGCACGCCAACGGTACGGATGGTGTTGAATTTTATACGCGCAAAAAGATGGTGACGGCCCGCTGGTAACCACTGGTAACAATCCTAGGGATAAGCCAGACCAAGAGGGAGACCTCATCCTATAGCGAGCGAACAGGGACAGGGAGGATAACAAAATGGGCAAGGACAGAGTGAGAATTGGCATTATCGGTGCCGGGCGGATCGGTAAAATTCATGCAGACAATCTCCTACGCAACCCGCATGCCGAAATTGTAGGAATCAGTGATTTGTTTGCGGGGCCTGAGCTGGAGGCTTGGGCCTCCGTCCGGGGAATTTCGGTTGTAACGACAGACAGCAGTCAGCTTATCTCGATGCCGAACGTGGATGCTGTGCTGATCTGCTCCTCGACGGATACGCATGTACCCTTAATTGAACAAGCAGCGCAAGCGGGCAAGCATATTTTCTGCGAGAAGCCGGTCAGTATGGATTTGGCTCAAACCCAAGCGGCTGTAGCGGCTGTGCAAAAGGCTGGCGTGAAGCTGCAAATCGGATTCAACCGCCGTTTCGATCACAACTTCAAACGGGTGCGGGACCACGTGCAGGATGGGACGATCGGTGATCCGCATATTATCAAAATCACTTCACGGGACCCAAGCCCGCCGCCCGCGGAGTATATCCGGGTATCTGGCGGGATTTTCATGGATATGATGATTCACGATTTTGATATGGCACGTTATCTGTCGGGAAGTGAAGTAGAGGAAGTGTATGCCCAAGGGAATGTGCTGATCCACCCTGTTTTTGCAGAGCATGGAGATGTGGACACAGCCATTGTGACGATGAGTTTTGAAAATGGAGCTATCGGGGTCATTGATAACAGCCGCCAAGCGTTATATGGATATGATCAGCGTGCCGAGGTGTTTGGCTCATTGGGCAGTGCAGCAGCTGCAAACGATCATCCCAATACGGCAGAGATTAGTACAGCGGCAGGGCTTATGCGGGATAAACCGCTTCACTTTTTTCTGGAAAGATACAATGAGGCTTACGTGCAGGAGACGGCCCTTTTTATTGAAGCGATCCTGAAGGATACACCTGTTACTGTCGACGGCCATGATGCGGTTCAGGCTGAACGGATTGCACTGGCTGCAAGGATGTCCATGGAACAGGGGAGACCTGTCAAGCTGCGAGAAGTCACCGGGGTGACAATGGAATCTCAAACTGCATCGCCCTAAAAATTCATTTCAGCGTGCGCACAGAAAGGAGAGGCTGCAGCATGTCAGAACGTATCGTAAAACCGGCAGGACATTTGGAGGGGGACCGCACGCTTATACACGTAACTCCAGAGTCTGCTGGTTGGCAATATGTTGGGTTTCAGGTAGTACAGCTTGCAGAAGGGCAATCCTTCACCCGCGAGAGCGGTGATCAGGAACTCTGTATCGTACTGCTTAGCGGGCTGGCCAATATAAGTACGCGGGAGCATGCGTGGGAGAACGTTGGGAAGAGAATGAGCATATTTGAGAAAACACCTCCTTATTCCGTCTATGTCTCTAGCTCCGATCAGGTGGAGATCAAGGCTCTTTCGGCATTGGAAATAGCCATATGTGCGGCACCAGGCAAAGGAACATATCCAGCTCGTCTCATCACACCGGAAGACGTTGGAGTAGAGACCCGCGGGTATGGCAATCTGGAGCGCCAGATTCATAACATATTACCGGAACAGAAGGAAGCGGACAGTCTGCTCGTCGTTGAAGTATTTACGCCTGATGGACATTGGTCGAGTTATCCGCCGCATAAACATGACCGGGATGCCTTGCCTGAAGAATCACTGCTGGAGGAGACCTATTACTTCCGGGTGCAGCCCGAGCAGGGGTTTGCCATTCAACGCATTTACACGGATGATCGGTCAGTGGATGAGACACTGGCAGTAAACAACAGTGAAGTTGTGCTTGTCCCTTGCGGATACCACCCAGTAGGTGCTCCACCGGGATATGAGGTGTATTACCTTAATGTGATGGCGGGCCCGACTCGAACCTGGAAATTTTATAATGACCCTGACCATGATTGGCTAATGAAAAGGTAATGCGGTCTCATCAGCATCTTATAGTGTGGCTTCGAGTTGCGAATGCAGACTTCCCCCTGCATAATGAGAAGAAAACGATTACCTATATATAAGGATCTTGTATATAGCACAGATGGGGAATTAACAATGAAAGCAACCATTTATGATATTGCACGAGAGGCGGGCGTATCCATTGCCACAGTCTCACAGGTCATTAACGGCAAAGGGAAAATTAGTGAAAAGCGGCGCGCTGAGGTTATGGAGATCATGGAGCGCCTTAACTATCAACCTAGCGCGATTGCAGCTGCACTTACAGGCAAGCAAACCTATACGCTCGGTCTGCTTGTACCCGATATATCCAATCCCTATTTTGCCGAGCTTGCCAGAGCGGTAGAAGACCGGAGCCGTCAGCTGGGGTACAGTGTCGTGATCTGCAGCACGGACAATAAGGACGAGCGGGTAGAGCGCTATTTGAACTTGCTTCAGCAAAAAAGAGTCGATGGCATGATGATCGGAACGGGTATTGATAATGCTGAGATTTTGTCACCCTTTCTGCAGCAATCCATACCTGTTGCCTTAATCGCCCGTCAACTGCCATCCCTCTCGGTGCACACCGTTACAATCGATGACAGGCTCGGAGGCGCACTGGCTGCGCAGCATTTGCTTCAGCTCGGTCATACCCGCCTTGCGGTGGTGTCAGAGCCCCTCAAGGTCAGCAGCAGTAAGGAACGTATACGCGGATTCCGGGAAGCAGTGGAGGAAGCAGGTCTTGCTCTTGAATCTTCCCAGGTCAGGGAATCAACCGCGGACATAAAATCAGCCAAACAGGAGGTGCTTGTGCTGCTCGGGCAAACCACCCGGCCAACCGGCATATTTTGTTGTAATGACATGCAGGCCATTGGTGCGTTGCAGGCAGCAAAAGAGCTCGGCCTGCGAGTCCCTGAAGATGTCTCCATCATCGGATTCGACAATACCATTCTCGCATCCGTGACCAATCCACCGCTTACGACGGTTGCCCAGCCTATTGAGGATTTGGGGCATCGTGCTGTGGATCTGCTGATCGATGAGTTGAAGGATGAGCACAAACGGCCACAGAAATTGGTTCTGAAACCCGAGCTGGTGATCAGAGAGTCAACGGGGGATGTCTCCATTCGTTCTTAATTCAGGGATCCAGCATCACATCCGCTCGGGTGAGACATACAAACAAGCCGTATTCAACCTCGTAGGAGGATGGATTCGGCTTATTCCGTGTGGACCACGGGACCAGAAGGCATGATGAAATCCAATTGGTATGATGTAATCCAGCTGCTGCTTGGTAGGGGGAGGTAAGCTATTTTTTCGCATAGGGTAGCTATAATGTTCAATATGTTGGTTTGGATGGATGTATTAATATAGAACAATATATGGATGAAATGGTATACTGAAAGTAACATATGATATCCAATTGTTATACGAAATTAGGGTGAGAAAGATAGGTGATTTTATTAAAAGGTGGGGACTTGCTGCATCCATATGTTTCATTGTGGGCTTATTGCTACTGGATTTTTCTTCTGGTCAGAAGGAGATCACTACAGAATCAGCAGTAGAATCCCTCACACAGGATCCTCCTCAAACTAATGTGATGGACTGGGAAGTTACGAAACTATCTCCTGAACAGTTTCAAGAGAGATATACACAAAGAGAATGGGAAGCCCAGCATCAGAGGGCAAAGGAGCCACATCATTTTAGCGGATCAGGATTTTTCCAATTATAGATTGATTCAGGTGCATATAGGTTAACGAGAGGAGGTTGATTTATGAGTAGAAAAAGAAAGCTGATGCTGGGTATCGTTATTTTACTTGCCTTAGTAGCTACAGCGATACCTGTATACATATCTAAACAACATACCACGTTTCGGGCAGAGGTTACGGATCACATGACCATGCTGGACAAATTCGACCGGTTAGAAATCACGAGATTTTCAAGTACATCGGGGGACAGGGAGGAAGTGGTCATCAAGGATGCGGGGGAAATTCAGGACTTTCTGAAGGACTATAAAGACATTGAATTGAAGAAGATTAATCAGAGGGATACAGAACGGGAATCTCCCTATTATTATGAGTGGCGTCTTATGATTAACAAAGAGGAACGTGAAATCAATGGTTATGGAATCACCTTATATAACAAACATTCAATGACGATCTATGACGGTAATGATACGCGAGATAAACTACAGGACTATAAGGTGTCGCAAGATATGAATTGGTACAAGATAGAGCGCCTCTTTGAGGGAATAAAGGAGGAAGAATCATGACCAAGTACCATGTGCGTCCTGTTGAAACGGAAGATGTTCCGTTCCTGTGGGAGATGTTATACGCTTCCCTGCATACCCAGGCGGGTGATGCACCGTTGGAACCTGGGATTGTACATTCTGCAGAACTATCCAAGTACGTGGAAGGCTGGGGAAGAACAGGGGATTTTGGATATATCGCGGTAGGTCCATTAGGCAGGAAACTGGGTTCGATCACTTTACGTTTGTATGATGAGCACAATGCCGGATACGGTTACGTGAACGCTGCTACACCAGAGATGGGCATGGCAGTCATTGAGGAAGCACGTGGAAAAGGAATGGGCACTCTTCTGATACAAGCGGCATTGAAAGAAGCCCGGCAGAGGGGGATTGAGGCCGTGTCGCTCAGCGTAGATCCAGACAATGCAGCCATCCGACTTTACCGGCGTTTTGGATTCGAGGAGATTGGGATGTGTGGTACATCGGTCACCATGTTATGTCGGCTTCATCCAGCCCTTTTAGTCCTACCGGAGTCTAAATGGATATGAATATAGAAGAAGCGTTCCCATAAGGGAACGCTTCTCTTATTTCGTCAAAAATGCTAGTGCTTCATCATATGTTTCCCATTGGAATTCCGTCTGATGCTCCGATTCCTTGGAGATTCGATTCAGCTGCATCTTCGCAATGGCACTGCCGACCGCTACACTCGCACGTCTCATACCCCATTGTGTGAGCAGCTTTTGGTGCTCCACAATTTTCTCTTTGGTTTCTTGGGAGAAAGCCTTCATGTTCCGCATGTCCACCAGTACATCAAACGAATTATTCAATTGCTGCGCAATATTTTGAATTTCCCGATTCGTTTGTTCTACTTCTTCAGGGGAAACCATGCCATCCCAGATTATTTCAATAATAGGTTCCTTTGAATCCAAACGTCGTACAGACATACAGGCAACTCCCTCGAAAAAATTATGTAATATATAAGTCTATTGACCTATTAATTATACCCGAAAATCGGGTGTTGAAACAAATTTTTGAGATTATATAATACTTATGAACTATTTTTATACTAGCAGAGTTAATTTTAGGGAATCTAGGATGAGAGTGAAATAGCGGCTTCAAAAATAATAGAGCCGCCCAGGTTATTGCTCTGGACGGCTCTATTTATTTCAGGAGACAGATAGGGGGATGCTGAGCTTGCCCCTGTGGGTTGCTTCTTATATGACTACATTTTAATTAATATCCGATCTTTAGACTGCTGCCTTCTGTAGCTACTCCCTTGGAACGGGTAATCGGGAGCTTATGCTCAGCTGTAAACCCGAGGGTCTCCCCATCATGCAACGTGACGTCATTTTCAACCACATAGGTCATCGTCATAAACATCATTTCAAATACATCACTTAATGGGTTGGCTGAATGTATAATCTCGATCTCTTCTTTTCCGAAGTTACGCAATCCATAGGTATAAGCTGAAGCGCCTTCCGCATTCTGATACATTCCGATAAAAATCCATAGGGAAACAGGCAGCTCGTCCTGCTTGAGGATATAACTTGTCTCAACATACTGACGTGCCTCAACAACAAGTGGTGCCAAATATATGGCGAGTGCATGGTCAAGCTGTAACAGTGCACTTGCTGTCTTGGTAAACAGGATATGTCCCTGGATCGCATCCGGTGCATTCAGAACAGAGACGATAATCTGTGATTGATGCCTGGAAGTCACTTGTTCGGCTTCACGCCACAATATATTTAATTTGGCGTTCTCCTCTACTTCCCGGTCAGGAACAGGTGCACCGATATAAGCACATACCACCTGCATCCCATCTACCTCAAAGAAAAGGTTACCCTCTTCCGAACTCTCTTCAATATTAATATCCCAATCCTTCTTCATCGTGTGGATGAATTGATCAAAATCACAGTCATCCTGTTCCAAAAGGACAAAACCAACAATGGTTTCACTATGTGAAGAAGATTCGACGGCTCCGCCTACAGATACAGGTTCCTTTTTGCGACGCCGAAGCTTGTCAAACAGTCCCATGAGACATTCTCCTTTCCAAATCCATCACGGTAATGGGTATAACTGATTCCATTATTACCTTACCATACCATACTCTGGTCTGTAATGAATAAGGGCAGTGAGTTACCACTCAAGAGCTGATTAGAGGAAAAGCACCAGAAGCAATGCGATCATTGCTGGCAATCCTTGTTTGACGATAATAGACCGGGAAGCAGTTGCTCCTCCGTATAGGGCTGCGATGATGACACAAGCCAGGAAGAAGATCTGAATGTGCTGACCAATCACCGAGTCTGGATACACCAATCCCCAGATTAGCCCCGCTGCCAGAAAACCGTTGTAAAGCCCCTGGTTAGCTGCCAGAGATTTGGTTGACTCTGCGAATTCTGGTGTGAGGCCAAAGGTTTTCATTGTACGTGGACGCGTCCACATAAACATCTCCATGATCATGATGTAAATGTGTTCAATGGCTACCAGAGCCACAAAAACTGAACCAATCAATACGAACACCTTGCTTTCTTTTATGTAATTTATTTCATTATCTTCTCAGTATAAATGTTTGCATCTACAACTTAAAGTATTAATTAAATTTTACACAAATAAATTGAGCGAAATAAATAACTATAGAACGACTTGAGAAAACAAATTATTGATTATTTACAAACAATAAATTATATTATCTATAAATAAACAAACAATAATTTAATTAGTTGTTTAAAAAGTCCGAAGGAGGAGTTAGAGTGTTTCGTAATCCATATGTACGGACCATAGTCATTTCCCGATTACTTCTGCAATTGGGAATCTGGGTACGCAATTTTGCCATACTTTTGTATGTGACTGATCTGACCAACAATGATCCGCAGGCCGTATCATGGATCTCTGTGGCCGAGTATGCACCCATCTTTATTTTTGCAATAATCGGAGGAACCTTCGCTGATCGCTGGAGGCCCAAACATACCATGGTGTGGTGTGATCTGTTTTCCTCACTTTCTGCGGTAGTTGTGCTGGTTGCCTTAATATTTGGTCCCTGGTATTCAGTGTTGTTGGGTACCTTGGTTTCAGCCGTTTTCTCACAATTCTCACAGCCCTCTGCAATGAAGCTGTTCAAGCAGCATGTACCAGGTGAGAGGTTGCAGGGAGTAATGGCCATGTTTCAAACGATGGTTGCTGTCTTTATGGTGGTTGGTCCCATGATCGGAACGGTCATCTATCAGAACTACGGGATCGAAGTATCTCTTGTTCTTACAGCTGTGATGTTTGTGCTATCCGGGCTCGTTCTCTCGCGGTTACCTAAAGATGAAGGGGGTACTGTGGCTACAGGCATTCGGGGCTCATTCCATCAAGAGCTGGCTGAGGGATTTCGATATGTGTATGCCAATGTTGCTCTTCGGGCACTGGTCATGACTTTTGCGGTAGCCGGGCTGGCTGCAGGGTTGATACAACCGTTGATGCTCTTTGTTGTCATCGATAATCTGGGGCAGGACAAAACTTTTCTACAGTGGCTGCTCATGGTTAATGGTGCAGCCATGCTGGTGGGGGGCGCAATCATCATGAGTGCAGCCAAAAAACTTCAGCCTCAAGTGCTGCTCGCTTCAGGTTTGCTGATCAGTGCGTTCGGAACAATCATGATGGGCTGGTCCACCAACATTCTGCTGACCATGATTGCTCAGGTGATTAACGGTTTCTTTTATCCTTGGATTCATGTAGGCATTCAGACGATGATTATGCGCAATACGGACACGACCTTTATTGGCCGAGTGGGAGGGGCCGTTACTCCGGTGTTTATGGGCATGATGGTTATTAGCATGTCGTCAGCAGGTTATCTAATGAATCAATTGAACCTAACGACAGTAGTTACTGTGAGTGGTGTACTCTTTCTGGCAGGTGCGTTCATTTTGTTGCTGATGTTACCTAAGGGGAAGGAAGTCAGCGGATCTCACGTGATGAGGAGCACGGAGTAAATTGATTTGCAGGGTCAACAAATGCCGATTGCTGAAGTCCGCCTGTTGGGTAATAATATATTTCGAAGAGATGAATTACTCATGGAAAAGAGGAGATTGGCATGGGAACCGTTCAATTCGTGCTGCTTGCAGACGATCCATCGACGTTTGTTACGCGGACCGTACCGTTAATCGATATTGAGCTTGCTGGAATACCGGGAGACCGTCATTATGGCCTGCTGCGTCCGGCGGACTCCAGACAGAAGATATATAAGCGGGGCACGATGATTGCCAATCGTCGGCAGATTAGTATTGTGTCGGAGGAGGAATGTGCTCTCATCGCAGAGAAAATGAACATTCCCGAAATTCGTCCGGAATGGCTTGGTGCCAATATGCTGGTTCGTGGCATTGACCGCTTAACTGAGCTGCCTGCCGGAACGCGGCTTCTGTTTCCTGACGGGACAGGTTTGATATGCGAAGGCGAGAATCTTCCTTGTGTTCATCCAGGGAAAGTGATTGAGCAAGTCTATGAACAGGATGGTTTGCGCAAAAAATTCGTGCCTGCCGCCCGCAGAAAACGTGGTATTGTCTGCTCGGTTGAGCGGGAAGGTGCAATCCACACTGGTGATACGATTGAAGTTATACGCCTGTCCTGATATTTGGGGGCAGGTTTTTGCGTGATTGGATGTATTCTTCGGGTGTACTCCCGATAATGGATTTAAAGTCCTTGATGAAGTGAGGCTGATCGTGGTATCCAAGCTCCTGAGATAGCTTAACCAGATCGCAGTGAAGACCGCGGTCAATCAGTTCGGCTGCATTTTGCAGTCGGTAGAGCTTGATTACCGTTTTGGGGCCGATTCCTACATACTGATTGAACAGGCGCTGGAGTTTTCTTGTATGAATGTTCCAGAACGACGACAGATCATCCACCCTCAACAGTTCCCGGTTCAGTTCAATCTGCTGCACGATATCGTGAACCAGTCTCGCTTGGGTATCCTCAGCGGGAAGATGTGCACATAGAAGCTGATCCATGTAACTGATTTTATCGACATCACTGCCATCTGTGAGCAGTTGTTCTTCCAATGAAGCTGCGCTGGCGTCAAGCACACGGGAAACTTCTAACGGTCGTTCACACAATGATGAGACGGGGAGACGAACAAAGGGATAGAATCCTCCCGGTCGGAACTTTACGCCAAACACCTGCCCCTTTCCGCGAATGAGATAGGAGAATTTGCGTCCGGAAGGACCGAAGAAAAACGTGTTGCCTCGCTCTACGACCAGATTAACACAGGGATTGGGCACCACATGCTGTGGATAGGATTCAAGACCTGTAAGATCCCACGATACCATCCAGTAATGTTTAACAAAAGGACTGAGTGCTTCCGCAGGAGCATGCCGTGTCAGCTCATATCTTTTTTTGCCTTCGTCCAGTTGAAGCAGGCCCATGCTGGGTCTGCTGATATGGGTTGAGGATTCCATCTTGTTCATCTCCTCTGTATTTAATGTGGCTATCCCTGTGTTCGCAGGTACAGAAAAACATGGGTCTTGTCCGGTCACTTCTGCTCTCGGAACAGCAGTGCTCGAACAGCAAAACGTGGTAATATAAGCTGTCTTCGCCATCTTGAGGGCTGGCTGAGCAGCCGGTACAACCATTCCAGATTTAGCTTTTGCCAAGAGGCCGGGGCACGTTTGGTCTTGCCTGCAACGATATCCAGGCTTCCTCCGACGCCAATGGCTACACGAGCATTCAGCAGATGGCGGTGTTTGTCGATCCAGTGCTCGGCATTCGGTGCTCCGAGTGCGACAATAAGAAAGTCTGGTTGTGCATTGCGAATTTCCTCCACAATGTGCTCTTCCTCATCCGTTGAGAAAAAACCATGGTGCCTGCCGCTAACGATTACACCCGGATAATTCTCCTCTATGACTTCCGCTGCCCGTTTACTAACCTTCTCTTCTGCTCCAAGCAAATAGAAGGACCAACTTTTCCGGTTTCCCTCTTCCATTAAGCGGAATAAAAGATCACAGCCGGTTACCCGCTCAGTCAATTGCCCGCCTCGGAAGCGTGAGACCATCACGATGCCTGCCCCATCAGCGGTCACCAGTCCGGCTTGATCCACGATCGCCCGGAGTGTTTGGTTCTTTTGACACGACATGACGATTTCCGGGTTTCCCGTAATGACTTGAAAGAGTTCAGTGCTACGCTGATCTACAACATCGCCTAGAATGGTGACGGTCTGCTCCATGGTAAGGTTGGGAAAAGAAATACCCATAATATTCGTAGTTTGGCTCATGCTTTGCTTCCTTTCTGATGAACGCCCCACCAATGAATAGGGCAAACTCATGGTACCACTCCTGTTATTTCATTCCATTTTAGTATATCTGATCTTCTGACAAAGAACTATATGGTTCAGTTATCAGTTATGGAACAAGGGATTCTCTATAATTCTACTCTTATTTTTCCGGTTGTCGTGTTTTTACAATACGAAGTTAGGGGTATAACGATAGGATAGGAGTGCGAGTTGGTAGATCGCATATCCATTGCATAAGGGAGTGAGTTCATGGAATTAAAATATGAATTTTATATCAATGCCGGGCTGGAAGACGTGTGGAATGCCCTGATTTCACCTGACGGCACACGAAGCAGTTTCTTTGGCAGTGAACTTCGTTCCAATTTTCAACCAGGCCAGCCGTTTGCTTATGTAGGACCAGGCAATGATGGTGCTGAAACCGTCCATGTGTACGGTGACATTTTAGAGTTCGAACCTTTATCCAGACTCAGTTATCGGGAACATCCCGGACCCTCGTATCATGCGAATCATACAGATCTTGAATCCAGAGTGGTCTTCCAGCTCGAGACCGTGGGCGAATGTACCAAACTGACCTTGATCAATGATCAATTTACGGAGAATCATCCTTCCTATGCAAACGCGCAGAGCAGCTGGTGGATGATTTTAAGCAGTATCAAAACCTGGGCAGAAACGGGAAAAACTTTGGACTTCGGCTGGTAAAAAAAATATACCTGATTGGTCACATAAAAAATCCACCGAAAGGCAGCCGAGCCTTCGGTGGATTTTATTTGTCTATATTTTAACAGTATCGATTGAATTGAATTATACTTGTTGAACCTTGATCAGGTTGGTATTACCGGATTGACCGATAGGTACACCTGCGGACAACACGATAATGTCGCCTTTTTCGATATAACCTGTTTTGATTGCGTTACGTGTAGCAGATTCGAACATTTCATCCGTCGTCGTTACTTTGTCGCCCATAACTGGGATAACGCCGGAGAGCAAGCAAATTTTAGCGAGTACTTCTTCATGCTGAGTAACGGCGATAATCGGTGCTTTCGGACGGTACTTGGAGATCATGCGTGCCGTGAAGCCACTTTCTGTGGAAGTGATGATCGCTTTGGCATTCAGTACAAGAGAGGAACTTACAGCTCCCTGACTGATAACTTCCGTAATGTCGGCTACTTGTGCAGCTGATTTTTGACCGAATTGCTCTTTGTAATCAATCATCGTTTCAGCACGACGTGCAACAGCAGCCATTGTGCGAACAGATTGAACAGGATACTTACCTGCAGCCGATTCACCGGACAGCATGACTACGTCTGCGCCTTGAAGAACGGCGTTCGCTACGTCGCTGACTTCGGAACGGGTTGGACGCGGGTTAACTTGCATGGATTCCAGCATGTGTGTAGCAACGATAACCGGTTTACCTGCACGGTTACATTTGTCGATCATTTCTTTTTGCATCATAGGCACGTCTTCAATCGGTACTTCAACCCCGAGGTCACCACGAGCTACCATGATACCATCAGAAGCTTCAATAATATCGTTCAGGTTGGTCATACCTTCCTGATTTTCAATTTTGGAGATGATCTGCACGTGATCTGCACCGCGCTCTTTCAGGATGCTGCGAATTTCACGAATGTCATCGCCTTTGCGAACAAAGGAAGCTGCAATGATTTCGATATCGTTTTCGATTCCGAATCCGATGTGCATAACGTCACGCTCGGTTACACCCGGCAGAGTCGTTTTGATTCCTGGCAAGTTTACACCTTTACGTGGTTTAAGAATGCCGCCGCTGATGATTTTGCAATGAATATCCGAACCTTCTACAGAGAGTACAGTCAGGTCTACCAGACCATCGTCAATCAGGATGCGATCGCCAGGCTTCACAACGAGATTCAATTCAGGATAGTTTACGGAGATGCGCTCTGCGTCACCCAGGATTTCTTCCGTCGTCAGAATCAGCTCTTTGCCTGCTTGCAAGTGGCAGGATGCTTCTTTCAGTTTGCCGATCCGAACTTCCGGTCCTTTGATGTCCATCATAATAGGTATATATTTGTTCAGCTCGGAAGCTGCTTGGCGGATGTTGTTAATCCGGGTAACGTGGTCTTCCAGCTCACCGTGAGCCATATTCAGACGGGCCACCGTCATGCCTTCCTGAATCATTACTTTCAACGTTTCGATCGAGTCACAAGCAGGTCCCATAGTACAAATAATCTTTGTTTTCAACATGCTGATTTCCTCCTCATATTTTGCTTATGTGTGTATTGTAGCGTTTTCTGTCGAATCAGGGTATGAACTATAGTACAATGATTGGAGTATAGTCCAGTAATGAGGTGAGTTATGATCACTCCGTTAGAAGTAAGGCATATTAATGGCGTCGGTTGGTACGAAGAAGCAGTGCAAACCGAAGGAACCTGGCGCTTGAGCCTGGTTACATATGGGAAATGTGTATATTGGGTGAACGGCGAGAAACAGATTATGGAGAAGGGGGAATTGTTGTTGATTCCCGGTGATGTCTCCTACTATGGCAAAAGCATTCCTACGGTAACGCACACTCAAATTGTTGTCCATTTGCAAGGAGATCATGCCGATGGATTGCCTGCATTAGAACGGGAAGAAGCGTTAAGGCATAGACCAGGATGTTACGAGTTGATTCATGAACGCATGAAGGCGATTCACCAGCAGTGGCAGGAACGTCCTTCTTATTATGTCATGATGAGTCAGGCGTTATTGATGGAAGTGTTGATTTATGTGAATCGGGAACTGGACCGGGGAGTTATCCCACCAGAGAAACATATGCACGCAGAGCGGATGAAACGATACATCGAGCGCCATTACCGGGAAAAGTTAACGAAGGATGATCTCGGAGATGCAATTGGCAAGACGCCAAATTATGCTGCAGCATTGTTCAAAAGCATGACGAATCAAACGATCAGCCAGTATGTGCATGACCAGCGGATGAAACGAGCGTTATATCTCCTCACCGAATCACAGTTGTCCATTCAGGAGATTGCCGAATTTCTTGGTTATCGGGACTTGTCGTACTTTTACCGCATTTTCAAACGCATAACCGGAACCCAGCCTTCCGACTGGCTCCATGAGCGTCCTCCTGTGATTTGAGATGGAACATTAACCCTGGAGGTGGGTCGGTTTTGGTTTCTTCTATATATAGATGTGCAAAAAAAGAGGGCCGCTGGCCCTCTTTTGATTTCATGCAGCATATATCCTTGCTGTCTTTAAGAAGTGATTAAGCATTGCTGCTTGTATTGGTGGCACCTACACGCTGCTTTGTTTTTTTGCGGGCAAGGCTGCTGCGGGCCAAGACTGCCCGGACGGCCCAATACGCTGCTTCCGCAAACAGAATTCCGCCTGCAACATCCAGCAGGGAGTGCTGTTTTACAAGCACCGTTGAAGCAATGATCAGCCAGAGCCACACTGACCAGGAGATTCGGGCGAGTGGTCGGAAATTCAAATGCCGATTAATGATTATAAACAGCAGATAACTTGTGAGGCAGTGAACGCTTGGAAAACAGTTGAATGGAGCATCATTGGCATAGATGAACTGAACTAACGTACTGCTCAGATCGGTTCCGCCGACCATTGGCCGCGGGACATGCGTTGGAAAGACTGCAAAACAGATGTTGGCCGCGATGACCCCGACATTATAGGTCAGTAGTGTACGCCAGAATAACGATTTATTCGTCAGGCCCAGATAGATAAAGCCAAGGTATAGAATAGGCATCCAACTGATGTAAGGGTAGATAAATTCTTTGATAAATGGAATTTGTGTATCAATCCAAGCGTAATTGTAGAAGACATTGTCACCCGGATTACTGCCTAGAAAAACATATATGGTGCCTTGAAGTGGTATGCAGAGTATAGCCAGCAGATGCCCCCAGCGCAGAAATAGTTCTTTCATATTGACCCCCTGATTTGTTATGCATCATGCACGTTCGTTATTTTACCTTTTTTCTCTCTATATAAGACGCTGCAGAGTAGGGTTAACCCTGCAGCCAATATCTTTCGTACTACTATGATGACAGTTTTGAACACAAGCCATACCTGATTTTAGGGGAAAAGAGGGTAGAGAAAGTCTCTATTTTGTTACTTTTATAAATTTATCCAAAAAAGGATACTCGAAAGTTTACTGATATGATACAACTAAATTGTCATATCGGATTCTCATGACAACGATAAATGACAATGAAATGAGGCTGATTCACCCATGGCAACCCCGCAAACCGGAAAAAAACCATCGTTCTCCGTACGCAGACCGGTACTGGCTGTGATTATCATTGAACTGCTGCTCTTGCTCGCTGTATTTGTAGCAGGGGCTGTGGCGACGGTGAAGCAATTGGATTACACGTCCCCAGTGCTTATGTCCTTTACGCCAATGGCTGTTGTGCTCATCATTTATCTGACCCTGCGGCGCAGGTGGGCCGAGACAGGGTTTCGTTCCCTAAGAACCATCCCGGTTCAGCACGCAAAGTATTATATTCCGCTACTCCTTGTACTGGGTACAATCGCCCTGAAAGGTTTTGCGGAGCTGACTTTAGCGAAAGTGACCTTCTTTATCTTTTTTACGCTGCTCGTTGCCTTTGTGGAAGAAACCGTATACCGCGGACTTATTTTCAAAACATTACTTCGCAAGAGTGCAGTGGCAGCGGTAGTGACCTCAAGCATTTTATTTTCCATTACACATATGTTGAATGCACTCTCAGGTCAAAGTATGGCGGATACGATGCTGCAGCTGATCTATGCATTACTGCTCGGAGCTGTACTGGCGCTGTTAATGCTGAAAAACGGGAACATCATTCCCTTGATTCTGTTTCACTTCATACATAATTTGATCCAGTTCCTAAGTGATGACCTCAAGGATACGAATACTCTTCCTTATGATCTTTTCTTGTTAATCGTTCTTGCCGTTCATTGTGTATGGTTGATCTACAGTGCTCGAAAAGAAAAAAGGATCTCTGCCGATGCGGGATCTGCTGGACATGAAGTTACACATTAGATCGTTCCTAAGGCGCCTTGGTAACCGCATTTAGCACTTGTGATGTACTCGTGTTATACTTCAGTCTGGCGGTAGGGGTGACACTGGATTCGGTTTCCTGTGTCAGCCCCTTTCGCACATTAGAATAGACAGCAGGTGATTAAGGATGGAAAAAACAGCACAGGAAGTCGCCGAATGGATGGTTCAGGAGATTAAGTTTACCGGAACATTGAAGCAGGAAGCAGCAATTGAATACGTGAAGACTCATTTTGGTGATGAATTTGTTTTTGTTAATGAGAACGGGAATGCTTCTTTATCCAAAGAAGTGAAAAAAGCATTCCGAAAGCTCCATGGTGGGCAGATCGCCTGGGATCGGGATGCCTTTATGTGGGCTTGGACGTAGGTTCATTTCGATGTATAGGATAAGTGAATCTAATTGAAATGGATATGCATGCCAAAATATTTTATAAAAAATGTATAAGTTGGTTCGGATCTGCATATCCTTTCATAAGACCGCACAGCAGCGGATGTGTTTTTGAACAAGACTTGTCCACGGCAGCACGAATAACATGTATTTCCAAAGCTGTTTGAAAAGAAAATACAAAGATTTGCTTTTTGGCAGAATTAGAGTTATAATAAGAACAAGTTGTAGAGAGAGTGGAAAACCTAATTCACATATTGTAAAGGGCGATCACTTATAGGTTATGACTGGTACCTTTTTCAATGTGTGAATTTTTATTTGCTTGCTGCAAAGAACAAAGGAACATGTTAATCTTTATTTGGAGGTGTAATTCACATGCAAAACGGAACAGTAAAATGGTTCAACGCTGATAAAGGCTTCGGTTTCATCGAAGTTGAAGGCGGAGAAGATGTATTCGTACACTTCAGCGCTATTACAGGCGAAGGCTTCAAAACGCTGGACGAAGGTCAACGCGTGCAATTTAAAATTGTACAAGGAAACCGTGGTCCTCAAGCAGAAGAAGTTGTAAAACTGTAATTAAAGCATAGCTGCCTTTAACATGTTATAATGGTAAAGGCAGCTTCTTTTTTTTTGAGCAGATAGATGTAAGTCGGCCCAATAAGTTGTCGAGGCAGTAGCCCAGCGGGGTCAAGACTTCCGCTAAGTATAGGCTTCTGTGAAATAACGTCGGTTAGATGTTTTTCCATAACAAGGGGGTAGAAGTCATGTATAATCGCAAAAAGCCATTGGAAGAAATTCCACAAGCGGATGCGGCAATCTGGGAATGTACGAGTGATACGTGCAAAGGATGGATGCGGGACAATTTTGCGTTTGATAGCGTGCCAACTTGTCCGATATGTGCTTCTGAGATGGTTAGCACGACTAGGATGCTGCCATTGCTTGAAAATTCGAACAGTAACATGAAGACGATGTCTAAAGGAAATCGGATTTAACATAGCTTACCCGCCTCTAACGAGGTGTTTTTTTTTAACTTAGACCTGACATCTTGTGCAAAGGTACGGGTAATGAAATATGAAATTCCCGGCATTCGTTTTGGCGAATGCCTTTTTTTATTCGTTTTGAAATATTGAAATATAACAAACACCCCTCATGGCAGTACCATCATGAGGGGCATTTTTATTTTAAAATAGCTAGTGAGTGTGATTGCTTAGATGAAAAGGAATGGAAGCAGCAATAATGTGGTTACCAGCGCAACATCATATCCGGCCCCGTATCCGTAACCCCCGCCGTACCCGTATCCGTAAGGGCCATAGGCGGAAGACTTTACTCTTTTTGCGGTAACTGCGTTGTTTTTCCCTTTTCTGCGGAGCTGCTGTTTGGATTTTACAGAGCACAAGCGTGGGCCTTCGAAACTTCCGCTGACATAAATCTTGCCATCCCGGCAGCCTCCAAGTGTACCGTATATGTGCTTGCCATCTTTCATAATCATACATACCGGGCGTCCAACGTGTGGAGACACCGTCTCTTCACATACCGGATGAATTCTGTGCATGCATATCCCCCTCAGATTTTGCGGTTTGCCGCTTGGAATCAACGGTTTGTATATCATAGTAAAAAGAGAGTGAATTGGTATGGACGAGTACCCGGAAAATGTATAGGGATGTGCCGCTTTTGCCATTGCTCCATACACTGGAGGGAGGGAAGGGGGCTGGAAACATTGGATTATCATGATTTACTGGCTAAGCTCGGTGAAGGGAGTGCGCATCCTGGCGGATTCACGGCGACAGTGGAATTAATCGATTCCTTGTCTCTTCCTGAACGGGGGCGAGTATTGGAAGTAGGATGTGGTACAGGGAGGACGGCTTGTTATCTCGCGCGAAATGGGTATCGGGTGACGGCGATTGATCTTCACCGTCAGATGCTGGAGAAAGCGGTCAGAAGAGCAAGACGTGAACGGCTGGATATTCGTTTTATTCAGGCGGATGTCACTGCGTTACCATTTCCGGATCATCAATTTGATGTGGTGTTTGTAGAGTCGGTTACGATATTTACTCGCTGGCACGCTGCGCTCTCCGAATATAAACGGGTTTTGAAACCAGGAGGGCGTTTGATTGACAGGGAGATGATTTTGTGCGGACGGAAAACTGAGCTGATGAGCCGCAGGTTGAAGCATTTTTATGGAATGAGGACACTGGCCACCATGACGGTATGGAAGAAGCGACTCAAAAAGTGCGGATTTACCAGCGTGTTGGTTCGTGAGCACTCTCGGTCCATGGGGAAATGGGGAGTGGATCATGATCCGCACCGGGAACTGGACATGGCTCTGTTTGAGGATGAACAGGTCCGGCGCATGAGTGAAACCAATGACCAATTGCTGGCGAGGTACGGTAAAAGGTTGGGCTATGCCGTTTTTGATGCAAAGGTCCCACCTGACGAGAGATGAATGCTGATGAAGGTGAACTTAAGCGTAAGTTATTGGTGTGAGAAAAGGATAAGGCAACTCACAGGGTGAGTTGCCTTTTTGAACTGCAGTTTGAATGCGGCCCGGGAAGCCATTACAGCATATCGTTGTCGATAATTCGCCAGTGATGCTTGAGGAGGGACTCCAATTGTGGTTTGTCGTTGGTACGGAAGGCGTTAAGAATCTGGCGATGTTCCTCGTTAACCTCCTGAAGAACCCCGGATAACTTCGATTTGTTATCACTTACATACGACTGGCGAATGAAGCTGTTTTTCAATGTATCCAACATTTCAATAACGGTTGAATTGCCACATCGCCGGATGTACAAGTTGTGAAATTGATATTGGTCTTTACTATAGGCGGCAAGATCGAGCTGGGCAATGTCTTCATCCATTCTTGCGATAAGTGCTTCCATCTCAAGTAGGTCGGATGATCTCAAATGATCTGCTGCGAGTGTGGCGGCGAGAGCTTCCAGTACCCCGATGGCCTGGGAGAATTCAAGCTTTTTACCAGAATCAAAAGGAGCAACAATAAACCCCCGGCGCGGAATATATTGCAGCAGATTGTCTGATGCAAGCTGGAACAGTGCCTCTCTTGTCGGAGTGCGACTGATGTCCAGCTTTTTGCATATCTCTGCTTCGTTAATCTTCTGATTGGGGAGCAATGTTCCGTCCTGAATCTTCTGGGCGATATAGTCGTAAACGTGATCTTTCAAGGAACGGTATTTAGGTACTTCCATACCGAATTCCCCCTTCTGTAAATAGTAATGATAGGATGTGTGAGCTGAGCCCAAGTGTGGTGCGCCGTTCAGGTGTTATAAGTTTTTATCATCTTAACACCGAGGGGGAAGTTGGGCAAGCTGACTTAAATGCCTATTTAATGTTATATAAGCGTTAGATATATGACATACAATGGGATATAAGTCCATAAATGGTTGAAAGTTATTGCTGAAAATGCAAATGTTTGTTAGTATATCTTACATAAAGTTCCTTATATAGTACTATGTATATTGTATACAGATTTAAATGTGTATCATTCCAAAAAAAGAATAGGGGTATGCTCTGTGAAAAGAATTCTTTTACCAGTGTTGCTGTCATTGATGGTTGTAATCATGTCGGCTTGTGGGCAGGAACGGACAACAGGTAATCCTTCGGCTCCAGCTTCGACCGCTGAAGGTGACGCAACAGAGAAGGAAGTCATTGTACTTGGTACCAGCGCAGATTACGCACCCTATGAGTTTCATAAGAGCATCGATGGCAAAGACACCATAGTAGGTTTCGATATCGAGATTGCCAAAGCCATTGCAGCGGATATGGGAGCAGAGTTAAAAATCGAAGACATGGATTTTGACGGTCTCCTCATGGCGCTGGACACTGAAAAGGTGGATTTTGTGATCTCGGGCTTAACCCCGACCGAAGAGCGGAAGAAAAACGTGGATTTCACGGACATCTATTACTATGCGGAACAGGCAGTGCTTATCCGGGAGGGTGAGGGGGGTACGTTAGGCTCACTGAAGGACCTGTCAGGCAAGCAGATCGGTGTGCAGAAAAGCTCCATTCAAGAAGGGATTGCTCAAGGGATAGATGGTGCCAAGCTCACATCCCTGGCGAAAATCCCTGAGTTGATTCTGGAATTGCAGACTGGCCGCGTGGATGCGCTCATTTTGGAGAAGCCGGTAGCGGAACAGTATGTGAAAAATCAGCAGGGACTTGAATTGTCGGACATAAAGATTGAACAAGCTGAAGATGAAGCTGGATCAGCAATTGCCGTCAAAAAAGGGAATCAGGAGTTGGTGAAACAGATTAACGCTACACTCCAAAAGCTCAAAAGTAACGGTGACATCGAACGTTTCGTCATTGAAGCCAATGAGTTGGTGGGGGACTAAGCCTGGCGAGTGAGGGATATGCCGTGAATTTAGATTTTTCTTTTTTATCGGATCATTGGCAGGATTACGCAAGAAGTGCTTGGGTAACGTTGGAATTGTCTTTCTTTGGCGTCCTGCTGGGCACCATCCTTGGCGTTTTGGTTGCACTTTTGCGTATATCACGTGTGTGGCCAATCAAATTTTTGGCATCAGCCTATATTGAACTCATTCGGGGCACACCGATGCTGGTGCAAATTCTTATCATTCACTATGGTCTGACGGTGATCGGCATCAACTTGCCTGCATTTATGTCGGGGGTTGTGGCACTAACCATCAATAGTTCTGCTTATATGGCGGAAGTGTTTCGGGCCGGAATCCAGGCGATCGATAAAGGTCAGA
This sequence comes from Paenibacillus sp. FW104-T2, assembly GCF_058789975.1. Lineage (NCBI taxonomy): Bacteria > Bacillati > Bacillota > Bacilli > Caryophanales > Paenibacillaceae > Paenibacillus > Paenibacillus sp. FW104-T2. Next base: position 26,815 of record NZ_JBYTCE010000035.1, read on the forward strand.
CGGAAGCTGCTCGTTCACTTGGTTTAACCCATGGCATGACACTTCGCTACATTATACTGCCTCAGGCGTTCCGCAACATGCTGCCGGCAATCGGTAATGAATTCATTATCATTATTAAAGACTCTTCCCTTGTCTCCATGATTGGGATTGCCGAAATTATCTACACGGCCAGAGCTGTTCAAGGTGTTACCTTTCAACCACTCGCCCCGCTCCTCGTGGCTGCTGCACTCTATTTTGTGATCACATTTACACTGGCTAATCTGCTTGCCTGGGTAGAACGGAGGCTCTCTGCTTCCCGTTAATTGAGGTTTATCCTCGGTACCAGGGCTATGGTGGAATTGGCTGTGAAGGGGTCGTAAATGGAGAAGGCGGAGCATACATTGATATTGTATTTTGTATACAGATCGGCAGGAGGTGCTGAGGAGTAATGTCAGACTCTCAAAAATGGTTGGAATGGTCGGAACAATATGCTGCGCCTAACTATCATCCGCTCCCGATTGTCATTGAGACAGCCGAGGGGGTTTGGGTTCAAGATCCTGAAGGCCGTCGATACATGGATATGCTAAGTGCCTACTCGGCGTTGAATCATGGACACAGGCATCCTGTGATTATTCAGGCGCTGAAGGATCAAGCAGACCGGGTTACGTTGACTTCGCGGGCGTTTCACAGCAGTGCAGCCTCCCTTTTTTATCAGAAACTCTCGCAATTTACGGGCAAAACGAAGATTCTTGCAATGAATACGGGTGCTGAAGCGGTGGAAACTGCGGTTAAGGCTGTGCGCAGATGGGCCTACCGTTGTAAAGGTGTCCCGGAAAATCAAGCTGAAATTATTGTCTGCTCCGGTAACTTCCACGGAAGAACGTTGACAGTCACGTCTTTCTCATCTTCAGCTGCGTACCAAAAGGACTTTGGTCCATTCACGCCTGGATTTCGAATTATTCCTTATGGGGACATCGATGCATTGAGGCAAGCGATCACTCCCAATACTGCGGCGTTTCTGGTAGAACCGATTCAGGGTGAGGCAGGTATAATTATCCCGCCGGACGGATATCTTGCGGAAGCTTTTGAACTATGTAAGAAAATGCAGGTGTTAACGGTGGCGGATGAGATCCAGACGGGTTTCGGTCGAACGGGACGCCGTTTTGCTTCTGATTGGGAAGGGGCAGTGCCTGATCTCTGGATCATGGGTAAAGCGCTTGGTGGAGGGATTATGCCGATCTCGGCTGTGGCAGCGGATGCAGAGATCCTTGATTTGTTCGAGCCGGGCTCTCATGGTTCCACCTTCGGTGGTAATCCGCTTGCTTGTGCGGTGGCTGTTGCGGCGCTGCAGGTATTGGAAGATGAACGACTGGCGGAGCGATCGGAGCGTCTAGGGAATTATTTTATGAAACATCTCAAGGGGATTGGGAGTGCAGTGGTAAAAGAGGTACGAGGAAAAGGGTTGTTTATAGGTGTCGAACTTCATGTGCCTGCCCGCCCATATTGCGAGCAACTAATGACAGCAGGATTGCTGTGCAAGGAAACGCATGAGACGACGATACGTTTTGCACCCCCTCTTACCATAACGGAAGATGAAATCAATTGGGCAATAGAAAGAATTAAACAGGTCTTAAAGGATTAAGGGATGGGAGCCTGGATAGGCGGATGTGAGATCGGTTCTAATTATCTATCATTGCTTTAGAAATAAGCCGCGAAGGGGCTGATCTGTATGGGGAATCATAATACGGAAACTGCAGGCAAGCTGGAAGCTGCTATTGAAATAGGGTCGAGTTCTAAGGAGCAGCGCCAGGTGGCTGTTATTAAAGTTCCTTTTGGCCTCGGGGGTGCTCGCGGGGGTGCAGAGTTAGGTCCGGATGAGCTGATTACAGCTGGGCTGAAGCGGGAGATTGCGAGACTCGGATTAGTTCTGACGGAGGAAGTACGTGTGGATTGTCCGTTGGTAGCTGATGCGCAAATTGAGCGTAACCGTGCTAAGTATTTGCGTGAAGTGCGCCAGGTGAGTGAGCGGGTGTGCACAGAAGTGTCGCGTGTGGTAGCAGGGGGCGTGTTCCCGCTTGTTCTCGGAGGAGACCACAGCGTGGCAATCGGTACTATGGCGGGGTTAACTTCTCATTATTCCAACTTGGGTGTAATCTGGTTCGATGCACATGCTGACCTGAATACCGAAGAGCGCAGTTTGTCCGGTAACATGCATGGGATGAGTCTGGCTGCGGCACTGGGACATTCGACGTTTAATTTATCCCATATCCCTGGGGTTGGTCCATTTATTAATCCTTCCAATCTGGTGTACGTTGGGTTGCGGGATATTGATGAGTATGAGAAAGAGCAGATTAGAGCACATGGAATCAAAAGCTTCACAATGCATGATATAGATCGAATGGGAATCCAGTGGGTTGTCGAACAAGCGGTGGCTGTGGCAGGAAAGGGAAGTGACGGGATTCATCTTAGCTTCGATATGGATTGCCTTGATCCTCGTGAAGCGCCAGGGGTGGGTACACCAGTCCCGGGAGGGTTGAACTATCGTGAAGCGCATTTTGCACTGGAGTTACTGGCTTCTACGAATCGTATTACCTCTATGGAACTTGTGGAGGTCAATCCGTTATTCGATCATAATAGACACACTGCGAGGCTGGGGGTAGAACTCATTGCGTCGCTGCTGGGTAAACGCATATTGTAATGAGTTTCAGTGGAGTGGAAATATCGCATGGTCCTAAGAAGTCTCTTATATAGAAGGAAAGAGTTTTATGATGAGCCGGAACCGAGTCTCGAATGTACCTTCCTTGAAGTAGGGAGAGAGGCTTGTCTGGCTTTTTGTTATTCTCTTATGAACGTGATTGAGTATGCCGAAATATGATCTTACATATAGAAGGTAAGAAGAGTGGAAGACAGGGGTAGAAGGATATGAGTGTGGTTTTTAACTTTTTTGAAAAAAGTACTTGCATAATAAAACTGTACATGGTATATTCTAATTCCGGCCAAGAAAACACGAGAAACACGGTGCGGTAAGCAAACTGAAAAGCTT
>NZ_JBYTCE010000036.1:0-24743 GCF_058789975.1 Paenibacillus sp. FW104-T2
GGTTCTGGTGTTGGCGTCGGTGATGGCGCTGGTGTTGGTTCTGGTGATGGCGCTGGTGTTGGTTCTGGTGATGGCGCTGGTGTTGGTTCTGGTGTTGTAGATTCGCCTGTAAATACCAACTTGTAGTGTACAGGATTCAGCAATTCATCTGTGGCAGTAACACTGTAATTTTTAATGAAGAAGGGATATATTTTGTATATTCCACTAGTCATCATAATACCATTATCGAGAACCTGTAATGCTTTTGCAGTATACGTAACAATCATAGATTGGTCAGATGCACCCCGAGGTATATCGAACGTAATTGTCTTTTTATCTTCATCGATAACTCCAACATGATCATCCAGCGAGAAAGAAGTAATGATTTTATCTCTATTTATATATCTAACGTTAACGATAAAATCACGAGTTTCAAACACACCATCCACATACACTCTTGCAGTCAATTTAACTTCATGATCCATATCATCTAGCGTCCGATACACTCTACCATCCGAACTAATGATGGAAGGGTCGCTTGATACCCAAGATATGGATGAGCCATATTTTCCTCCAATCGGTAATCCTACCTCCGAACTTCTAACCCCATCGGCCGTATCCCCATTCTCATAACTGATCTGCAACTCGTCTAATGCTTCACGAAGCTTATCCTCTGGTGTGGGCTCGGCTTTCACAACGTTAAGGATAAACTCCTTCGTTACTGGAGCTTCACTTCCGGCTCGAAGTGTTGCCGTAAGCGTTACCTGCTTATCTCCACCTACATATGGAGGACGTTTGACGACACCCTTGTTAGTGATAATTGTTGGATCAGAAGAAGACCATGACACAAATACTTCATTTTCAATTTGAATAGGTAAATCAATGCTCCACGTTACATGCCTCTCAGTTTGACCACCGTTGAATGGTAATTGTAATGAATTCTTGGCATCTTGTAATTTATGGTATGTTGCCCAAGTTACTGTGACCGGGAATGTACTTGAGACTTTTCCATCACGTGATGCAGTAATATTTGCTGTACCCTCCGTTATACCCGTCACGATTCCTCCTGGAGATACAGTTGCAACAGCTTCGTTGTCAGAATTCCAAGTAGCTGTTGAACTAATATCTGTAATCGTGCCATTGTTCATCATACCATTCGCGGTCAGTTGTATCTCATAATTAGGCGAAAATTCAAATGGTCCTACAATATAGATTGAATTAGCCTGTGGTTCAGCTGCAAAGGCAATGTTACCGGCTCCATAAAAATCCTGGATACTAGCCGGAGGCAATACCAATGGTGATAACAGAAGAACCGAAAGAAATAATGATGCTTTTTTGTGCAGTTTCAAGCAGAAGACCTCCATAAGATGTTATATAATGACACAGAAAAATGAAATAAATTCGCTTTAGTATAGCAAGGCTCACTGAACAAATTCTGAACATTATAAGAGGTTGAATACGAAAAATATATAAACGTTTTGTATGCTGCTTAGCAATGATTTAGCAGGAACCCTAAGCTACCTAATGTCATACAGCGGAATGCGGCGTCCCTCTGCTTTTCTATGTTATGCTGGGCCACGGCTTCCTCTTTTATGTTCCCAATTACCAGCACAAAAAAAGAGCAAGCCACCTTTTGGATGACCTGCTCTTTTTCTTCATTTATGGCCCTCTTCTTAATGACATTGCCAAAGAGGGATCTTGATGTTATTAGTATTGATTCGATTGTCCGCCATCAATAGGAATGACGGCACCATTAATAAATTCGGATTCGCCGGATAGCAGGAAGGCAACAAGACGACCTACTTCTTCAGGTTTACCAAAACGTCTCTTAGGGTTTACGCTAACAAATTCTTTGCCGGCTTCTTCCCATCCTTCTTCGCCACCGATTTGTTTAAGGGAACCGACAACCATCGCAGTCATAATCGCCCCTGGAGCGATAGCGTTGATGCTCAGGTTATATTGTCCGTACTCGATTGCTGCATTTTTCGTCATACCCGATACAGCATGTTTACTTGCGACATACGCCGCCTGATTCAGAACTCCACGAATCCCGCCAACAGAGGCAACATTGACAATGGAACCGGATTGTTGCTCTTTCATCACGGGAAGAACGTATTTCATGCCATAAAAGACACCTTTAAGGTTAATGTCAATGACTTTGTCAAACACTTTACTGTTATATTCAGCTGTAGGAGCCTGAGTACCTTCGATCCCCGCATTGTTGTAGAATCCATCGATGCGACCGAACTTTTGAACCGTATCATCTACATATTTTTGAACAGCTTGCTCATCAGATACATCAGCAGTAAGAAGAAGAACTTCTGCCTCAGGTGCAACTTCAAGAATCAATTTCTTCGTCTCTTCAAGTGCAGGTTGATTAAGGTCAACGAGAGAAAGCTTGGCACCTTCTTTTGCGATTTCAAGTGCCGCTGATTGTCCAAGACCTGAGCCTGCTCCAGTAATTAAAATAACTTTTGATTCAAAACGTTTACTCATGATCCATACTCCTTTATTAAGTAAATTAACGAAATGTTCGTCTATTTTAGATGAGAATAGAATTCTCAATTAAAAACCTTACATTGGCAATAATAAATCACAAAAAATTCACTTGCAATAATCAAACTCCATCCCATCTGTCCGCTAAACAACGTTTTATATTCATATGTTCACCCAAGTAAGCAAAAATAAACATTTGTCATCGATTATGTTGAAACTGTCTCTGGATCCGCGCGAGCGCTCATCAAAAAAAGTCACTCAGGAACAAATCCTGAGTGACTTTCGGCTATTCTGGGAACCACAATGCAAGGACTTCGGAAGGAGTCCAAGTGTATATTGATGTATGAGCTTGACGGCAAATATAGATGACCTCTTTGTAAAGGACACGATCCCCGATGTGGTATGACGTATTCTCAGCCCAAGCCTTAGGTACATCCGGTTCTACAACTGGAGGTGATGATTCGAAAGTAGTAACAGTAATCACATTACTCGTTTCAGATACATTACCAGCAGAATCCTTGGCTTTGATTGAAAATGTATACGTCGAGCTTGATTTCAGACCGGTTACCTCATAACTTGTCACGGTTCCATTAACAGTAGCGATCCGCTCTGATCCTTGGTAAATGTCGTAGCTGCTAACAGCCACATTATCCGTTGAACTGGACCACATCAGACTTACTGATGCTGCACTCACGGTATGTGCGTGAAGATTACTTGGAGCCGTTGGAGCTAAAGTGTCAGGTATGGTTGCAGAAGTTGTCTGCACTGTAATCTCCGAACTGAGAGGGGATCCATGACCTGCAGCATCAATCGCTTTTAACGCATAGACATAAGTTGTTCCTTGACTTAATCCAGTTACATCATAGGATACAAATGTTCCTGGAATAGTCGCAATCTTATGTCCATTTTGATAAAGTTCATAACTCATTACACTCACATTATCAGTCGAAGGATGCCAGCTAAGTGTAAATGATTTTGTCGTGATGTTGCTAGCTTTTAGATCTGTTGGAGCTGTTGGCGCTGTTTCATCGGTATTTGATCCACTTCCACTACCCGATTTCATTAGATTTACGTCAAGCGCTTGATAAAAGGCATTACCAGTATCAGCGATTTCCCATACGCCAAGAATAACATGATAACCGGTACGGTCTGCTGGTATTTCACATTGATGTGAGACCGATTTTTCTGGCAATTTCCCTCCATCACTGTAGGTACAAAACAGTTCTAAATCCTTACGCTCAATCGGAGCATTAGGGTTCCAGTCTTTCTTGGTTATGTAATATTTCCATTCTTTTGTTGCATGTGCTGCTGTCAATTTCCAGGTAAAGGTTTGGCTTCCTGTTTGCATGTCAAGCTTCGTCCAACGTTGTGCCGTTTGAGTATATAACTCCGGAAAAATACCTCCACCTGTAATTTCCCCATCGGACGGGCCTCCCACCGGAAAGTTCCCTTTTGCTTCCACACTCTGTGGTTCATATTGAACCTGACCGCAGTTACTATTGAGATTCTGTTGGCATAAGTATGCACGACTGGCTGGTGACTCTAGGTAACCATGAGCTGAGATGACATTTGCATACATTAGCAAAAACAACATACCCGTTGCAAATACCAGGATCGTTTTCGGTATCAAGGATGTGTTCCTAACACCTGAGATCGAGAAATAAGTTGACATAATAATCCTCCTGTAAAGTCTGATGATGTGAACAAGAAAATTTTATAAAATTTTACATGGAGCTGTAAGAGAACAAAGTTCTAATTTCTTTTGGATAAAAAAACCTTGTATTGATATTTGTTTTGTTGAAAAACAGGAGAATAGTCATATTTGCTCTTGGTTTGAGCATGTGATAACTGAGCCGATTAATGGGATTAAATGCTGGAGATAAAAGGAATATCCCTGTTATTAATTAGACGCGGCCCCAATGAACAAGCCGCTCCTCTCTTAGTAGAAAGAACAAAAAGCCGCTAAAAGCGACTTTTCTGGTTGAATATACGTTATTTTAATTTGTCTCTTCGAATATGCACCTTGCACCTCACCTGAAGGATAAGAAAACTCGGCGATAATTATAGGAATACCTACCTGTTTGTTAATGGCAGTCACGATTTTTTATACATAACCATTTTAGTTTGTTCATTTATAATGAAGTCTTCCTTTATAGCTTATCTTGGCTAGTGATCTGATTAGGGTTTTGAGTATCAAATCGTTTCATACCTTGCTTCGTTGACAAATAGAATTGCAATTGTTAGCATAACCTGAGTTACAGAGACAAGGAGGTTATCCCTATTCAACCCCGACAACGCCAGGAGAATGAGCGAAGCGAGCTGAGAGAGAAACGCCGTTTAAGCATCATTGAAGCTGCCATTTCTATTTTCACACAGCAAGGATTCGAAAAGGCTACCATGCAGGAAATTGCCACGGCTGCAAGCCTCGGGGTAGCTACTGTATTCCGCTATTTTCCCAAGAAAGAGCATTTGATTGTTGCTGTTGCTTCATATATTGTTCAGTCCGAAGTGGTTATCTTTGAAAAGATTGTGCATGGAGAAGGAACATGTTACGAGAAATTAAACGAAATATTTGACACCCTGATTTTCTTTCAGCTAGCTGAGCATCAACAAAACTCCAAGTTGATTGAAGCCTTTGAATGTTACGTTGCGCTCTCCAAAGAGCCTGTAGAGCATATGGAATTGTATCAAACGGAATATAACAAAATTATTGCTCTGTTTACCGAACTGGCAGCACTGGGAGAACAGGATCGTTCGGTCCGTGCCAGTTCAAATTCCGTCAACATTCTACTTACAATGATGAATGTATTCGGAACATTTTCCAAGAAAATGTCCATGCTGGAAGGTATCGATGCATTCAACACTCGTGTTGACCCGTCCGAGCAATTCAACTTACTGAAAGGTCTTTTCCTAGAGTCTTTGAAACCTTGACTTCAATGACGTTTGAATGCTGCTAACTGATTCCTGAAATCCGACGGAGAAGGCGCTGCAGTTGTAGGCAGCCCTCTCATCCTCTGCCTTTTTACATCTGGTGAGTAGACGTAACTTAGCCATGTTTTTCACCAGAGACCGTCTTTCTAATGATGGTTTGATCAAAACCACTGGCGGCTTTATGGTTTTCTCTCATAACGGATTCACCTTCTACATCGATGTTAGGCAACAAGCGATCAAGCCATGCAGGGATATACCAGGCACTTTTTCCAAGAATGGTCATTACCGCTGGCACAAGTGTCATACGCACGATGAATGCATCGACAAGTATGCCAAATGCCAGGGCTAATCCCATGGATTTGATAATGGTATCTTCGGCAAAAATAAAGCTGGCAAACACGGCAATCATAATCAAGCCTGCAGCAGTAACGACTGGTCCACTATGGTTTATCCCGCTTTTTACCGATTGTCGTGCATCTCCAGTATGGGTGAAGTCTTCACGCATTCGGCTGACAAGGAACACCTCATAGTCCATGGCAAGTCCAAACAGAATTCCAGTGACGAGAATTGGAAGGAAACTAAGCACCGGCCCAGGTTCAGGAATACCGAACAAATTGGCCAGATAACCATCTTGAATGACCCAGACAATAAAACCGAGTGTTGAACCCAATGTAAACAGAAAACCAAGTACAGCCTTAATCGGTACAAGCAAAGATCGAAAAACGAGCATGAGCAGTACAAAAGCCAGACCAACAATCAATAAAGCGAACTTAGGTAATGCCTGTTGCAATTTCTCTGAAATATCAATGTTAACCGCAGTCCCACCGGTAACCATAATCTCGACCTGTTTATTGTTTTGTTGATCGGCTTTTTTACGTATAGTCTCCACCAGTTCAGTCGTACGAATGTCGTGCGGGCCTGTCTTAGGTAACACTGTAATGATGGCTGCATTTCCCGATGGACTCGGTATTGCAGGTGTTGCACTAGAGACATTCGGTAGATCGCTGATATAAGCCGTTGCTTGAGCGATTGCTGATTGAGGGTCCTCACTATTATTAGCTTTAGCTACAATAACCAGTGGGCCATTGAACCCTTCACCGAATCCCTCAGCCATTAGATCATATCCACGACGCTCAGTCGTTTCTGTCGATTTCAGGCCATTGTCCGGCAAGCCCAGCTGCATATGCAGAAAAGGCAAGGTACACATGATTAAGACGGCAATACATAGAATGGTCGTAAGCCAAGGCTTTCTAGTGACAACTCGACTCCAAGCGTTTTCGTTTGTTTTCTCCTTTTTGCTCCCAGACCATTTTCTCAGCCAACGATTTTCGCGAGACGGACTAATGCTGTCTCCTGCTGCAGCTAATATGGCTGGTACGAGAATGATTGCAATGAGGACAGCTACAAATACGCTAATAGCAGCCGCTAGTCCCATCATCGTAATGAAAGGGATTTGTACGACGGACAAACCCACTAGCGCGATAATTACCGTCAGTCCTGCAAATACAACCGAGCCTCCTGCTGTTGCATTAGCCTGAGCGATGGCTGTTTCTCTGTCAAATCCTTCTGCCAACTGCTGACGGTATCGTGACATGATAAATAGTGCATAATCAATACCGACTGCTAAAGCAAGCATGACTGCTAACGTAATGGAGAATGATGACATTGATACGAAATTTGAACCAATAATTATAGTCATTAGACCAATTCCGAGTCCAATAACTGCTGTTAGTATGGGAAGTCCTGCTGCTAGAAACGAAGTAAACGTAAACGCTAAAATCATGAAGGCAATAAGGATACCAATGACTTCTGATATGCCCCCGACTTCTATTTCAGAAAAAGCAACGCTGCCTCCAATTTCGGTTTGAATCCCTTCCTTATCGAGCCGCTCTGCAATGTTCAACACATGCTCCTTCGAGCTCTCATCCACTTCACTAGCGGGTTTAGAATACGTTATGTCTGCATAACCAATCTTTTTATCCGCGCTTAGAGTCATTGATTCAAATGGGCTCGCTACAGATTTGACTGACAAATCCGTTTTTACATCTTTCAGGGCTTGCCGAATGTAATTTTTGTTTGCTTCGGAAGTCAATGAATCATTTTTCGCTTTGAAAATGAGCCTGATCTGACCACCGTCATCTGATGATGGAAACTCTGAATTTAGTACTTTCGCTGCCTGATCCGACTTCGTTCCTGGTATAGTCATTTCACCCGTAAACGAAGTACCCATACCAAGTCCTAAAGATGCAAGCACAATAAGAAGTGCTAGTCCCATCGTAATGACCATTTTCCGTTTTCTCGTTGACCAAACTCCGAGACGATATAACCATTTTGCCATAACTTATTTCTTCCCCTTTCACTTCCACAAAAATCCAAGAGCTATCTAAGGAAATGCTCTGTACCCTCATGTTAACGAAATAAAACCAAAAAAAAATCGTACGAAAGGGCAAGCCTTTCATGTACGATGGGGCATAGAAGGGATAGGTCATAACGGGCATACCATTTTTTATCTTTGATTACGAAAGAGGGTGCCTTACAAGTTATAGGTTTACAAGTGTAAGATCCCCTTTTCGACAGCTACTGCAACTGCTTCTGATCGCGAATTCACTCCGAGTTTGTTGTAAATGTTGGTGAGGTATGCTTTTACTGTTCTCTCGGCAATACCCATATCAAAAGCAATATCTCTGCTGCGTAAACCACGAGCCACGGCTTGTAAAACGAGTAACTCCCTCTCACTAATCAGAGTTGACTCCTTGTCAATTAATAGTTGTGACTGTGTTTTGGGTTCTTGAGCAGACTTCGTATGAAACGCAAAGACTCTTGACGTTATTTCAGGTTGAAGTAGTGTTTCTCCACGAATGGCAGAATCCAACGTTCGAAATAATTGTTCTCGGCTCGTATCCTTGAGCAAGTACCCTTTGGCTCCAAGAGAAAGTCCCTCAATCATCAGCTCATCTTCGTTGTATGTCGTCAGAATAATAACCGGTATACGAATGTGTTGCTCGTTCATTCGTTTCAAGGTATCCAAGCCACTGAGCCCCCCCGGCATATTTAAGTCCAGTAGAATGACATCTGGCTGTTTGTCTAACATAATTCGGATAGCTTCTTCCCCTTCCTCAGCTTCTCCGACAATCAGATAGTTTTCACTGGTCTCCAATATTAATTTAAGTCCTTCACGCACCACCCAATGATCATCTACGATGAGTATGTTATATTTCATTCAGACTTCTCCTTTTCCAAGTGGAACGCGAAACAAAATAGTCGTTCCTTGTTTTCCGCTCTCAATTTCAATGCTGCCACCTATCAACCTGGCCCGTTCATTCATCCCGATCAAGCCATAGTGCCCGGCTTGTTTTCCGATTCGGTCTACGCTAAAGCCCCTTCCGTTATCTCGTATAATAAGATGGAAATCTTCATTTTCTATAGCCATATGAATGGTTGCGCTCGTTGCCTTGGCATGCCTGGCTATGTTCATTAGCGATTCACTTAAAATGTGCAATACGTGCTCCATGCCTACTTTGGATATGGAACTAGGAGCATTCCCGTCCAAAAGGACTTCGATTCCAGTCGCCTGTTGGAAACGTTGAATTTGTTCCTGTATTGCCTCTCCAAAGGTAATAGCCGGCGTTGCCTTGGTACGAAGATCATCAATGGCTTTGCGTGCATCAGCCAATGTTTTGCGTGCTTGGCCCATTGAACTGCGGATAATCTCGTGGGCGCGCGGAAAACCTCCTCGATTCATGTGCTCATCGACGGCCTCCAGCTGCATTATAATACCGGCGAGTCCTTGAGCTAATGTATCATGCAGATCTCTTGCCATACGTTGTCTCTCGCTTGTTAGTGTCAATTCCTCTACTTTTTGATGAGCCTGCTCCAGCTCATGCAGAAACGTTAATGTCCTAACACGGGCATTGACCTGACGATAGAAAAGCACCGCATAGGATACTACGACAACGATCATCATTAACAGTAATAGAATTAACAAGACGACATCCATACCAGATCGTGTAAACAGGGTTACCGTGCAGAATAATAAATATAATACAAACGCAAATAGTACAATTTTTGCCGTCTCATAGTATATGGCAAGGGTCTGTCCAATCAACACCGGAATCAAACCAATCAATACAGCAGGCATACCATCTGGCATTAACATGGCACTACCGAAAATCAACCCTGATTGAAGAAGTATGTAGAGTAATTTAGATCGTTGTATAAGTTTGTTAACTTCCCAGTACACCATGGTATGAATTAACATTGCAGCTACAAAGAAAATACTGGGTACTAATATAGGGGTTGACATGGTTTGCAGGATCAAAGTAGCCGTGGCAACAAGCCAAAGCCAGATCATGATCGGAATACGTGAGGACGCAATCGGGTCCGTTTCTTCATTTATTCCGGACGGATTCGTCTTCTTCCGTACTATTTTCATGGGATCACCTCTTGTATAAGTCATTATAGTCCAAAACACAACCAAAAAGATGTACGATCGTGCATGCCCTTTCGTACATACCCTTTTGTAATGAAAAATCGTCCACAAGCTAGACTTAGGGACGATGATTTTGAAGAATTATGTAAAACTTCCTAAATGGTCACCCTCTGGCCATTTCCCATTTTTGTAGCTAAGGGGTATTCAACATGTTAAAAGGGAGAAGTTTGACGTTACAGAAGGTGAACTTGAACCAACTATTGCTGATCGGAAAAATGAATGAACTAAAACATAAAAGATAAGTGTGCTTGTAGTTTTATTACAAGCACACTTATCTTTTGATTAGTAGAGGTTCTTGCCAATTACTCGCTCTAGGCTCAGCGCATGATGGAAGGCAACCTTTTTGTTAGGATGTACAGTGAATGATTAGAGTGTGATGCCACCATCTGCGAGGATGATTGATCCTGTCATGTAACTGGAATAATCAGATGCAAGAAACGCAACGATCTGGGCGAGTTCTTCTGGCTCTGCATAACGCCCGATCCGCATATTCGGAAACTCTTCAGGTACGTAGCCGCTCTCCAGCAGCGATTGGGGAACCGCAGCCGTCAATGTTGTAGCTACACCTCCTGGACAGATGGCATTGATGCGAATACCTTTGCGTACATATTCAATGGCCGCCGCTTTGGTCAAACCCGCAACCGCATGTTTGCTTGCGGTGTATGCACCCAGACTGTGTTCAGCACGAATGGCCGTAGTGGACGCAGTATTGATGATATGGCCGTATCCCTGTTTATCCATAATCTGCAAGGCATATTTCATACCTAAAAAGATCCCTTTCACATTCACATCCATGATCCGTGTAAATTCTTCCTCGGAGATATCCTGGAAACGTTGGAATTTCTGGAGTATACCCGCGTTGTTGAATGCCACGTCAATTTTTCCATAGACTTCTACTGCTTTTTGAATATAGTTTTGCACATCGCTCTCTTTGGATACGTCAGCTTGTACAAAAGTAGCTTCACCGCCATTTTCGCGAACCAATGCTAACGTTTCTTCCCCTGTCTGCTCATTGAAATCAACCAGTACAAGCTTCGCTCCGCGAGAACCCATAATCACGGCGCTGGCTCTTCCGATTCCACTTCCAGCTCCCGTAACAACGATCACTTTACCTTCCAGAGAAATCCCTTCTTTATTTCCTTTCGGTGCACCATTTTCTTGCTTCTGGGCTGTTGCTCCTAATTCAATGGCTGCCAGTTCCTGCTTCAAAGTCTGAAGTGTAGACAAAGGAATGTCTACCTGAGGCAATGCAGCTAGTTGATCCAACGTAAAGTTAGTGGCCATCTTGAACGTTGGTTCCTTCACGAATTCCGGCAAATGCTTTTCCAGTACAGCAAACGATTCTGCGTTGTTCAACAATTCACCAATTCGGATATTCTCGTCATAACTCATTAGGTTCATCTCTCCAATATATTAATAATTTAGGTTCAAACTATTATTTCGATTAGTATACGACTGGAAAAGCTTTGAGTCCCCGGATGATCATACCTGGCCTCCACTCCAGCAGTTCCGCATCCGTATTTAACCGGATCTCCGGCAGCCGGTGAAGTAAAGCGTTGATCGCAATTTCGCCTTCAAGTCTCGCAAGTGGAGCGCCAAGACAATAATGAATTCCTTTACCAAATGCAATGTGATCATTGACTTTGCGAGTAATGTCAAACGTATCGGGGTTTTCATATTGACTGGAATCCCGATTCGCTGAGGATAATGCGACCAGCATCATATCTCCTTGGCGAATTTGTATTCCCTGAAACTCCACATTTTCCGCAGCCCATCGAACATTGCTAATTTCAGCCGGCCCATTAAATCGCAGCACTTCCTCGACCGCCGCTTGAATCAGATCCGGTTGATCCATAAGGAGTTGCTTTTGCTGCGGATGTTCCAGCAGCGCCAGCATGCCGTTCCCAATCAGATTCACTGTTGTTTCATGCCCTGCTATGATGAGTACGAACACAAGTGCATATAATTCCTGCTCCGTTAGTTTGTCACCTTCTTCCTCTATACTGATGAGATCGCTGATGAGGTCCTGTTGAATATGATTGCGCCGCTCCGTGATCAGTTCTTGTAAGTAATCTACAAAAGCCTTCATCACTTCATCGCTCTCCTGGTTCATCTGCGGATTGCTGACACTCTCCATAATGGTGTTGGACCAGGCTCTGAATTTGTCTTGATCCTTCAGCGGAACACCTAGCATTTCACAAATAACGATAATGGGCAGCGGGAAGGCATAGTCCTCGATCAAATCAAACTCCCGAGTGTTTCCTGCCTGAATCTTGTCCAGCAATTCATCGCTTATTTCCACAATTCGTCCCCGCAGCCTCTCAATCATGCGGGGAGTGAATGCCTTCTGAATCAAGCGCCGCAGTCGACGATGATCTTCTGGACCAACACTGATGAGATTCCGTGAAATAATCGCCTGATGCGGAGGAAGGGACTCCTCCGATTCATCGCTCCTGTTATCGAGAACTCCGGTTACAAAGCGACCATCCTGCAAAATGTTGACGGCATCCTCATATCGGGTAACCATCCACGCAGCATGCCCACTGGGCAGTAATAGTCGATGGACAGGCTCTTCGGCACGCAGCTTTTCGTAGACTGGGAAAGGCTGCTGAATGAAAGAATGATCCAAGAAATCAACTTTGGACTTGGAACGACCTTGATTTTCATTGGTAAACATCGCGTCACCCCTCAAAATGATAGTTATAATATCACTACAATATAGAGACTATCACATTTCTCGATTCACTTTCAATTAAGTTCATTTAATCCCAGTAATACGCGATAACCCGTATCTTCCTAAGGATTCACTCGTTCTTCCAGTTCTTTTACAATTTGAGGATACTTCTCATCCAAGTCGTACTTGCGCAAGCAGATATACGTAAGAACGAATATCACTAAAGGAAGATATACTGTCAGAACCAGGATGCTGGTAATCGCAGAATCCGCCTGTGTTACTAACGCTCCGTCGTAGCTTCCTATGGCAAGAATCCAGCCGATCATCGCGGCAGCGAGGCCCGAACCAATTTTAACGCCAAAGCTGTTTGCGCTATTGACCATCCCAACTAAGCGTTTACCTGTCTTCCATTCACCGTATTCCACAGTGTTGTTCACCAACACTCCGCCTACAGCCATCATTGGAATGGTTGCCAGTGTTGCGATACCGCCAAGTACTATAGCTGCAATAAAGTTATATGGCATGAAGCAACGAATAAGTGATGAAACGATGCCAAGAAGCATGCCTATCCGTGCAGTTCTAGTAAGTCCGAATTTCTTAATCATGGGTCCCACCATAACAAATCCCAAAAAAACCGGGACTAATCCAACTGCCCCCATGATTCCGATCAGGTTCTCATTCCCGAGGATATACTTGGTGTAATAGATTCCTGTTGAACCATTAAGCGTATACAGCATGTTGATCAATAACTGAGCAAATAGCATGATGACCCAGTATTTGTTCTGGAATAGAAGCCTGATGCTTTCCCAGAAGGGAATGTTATCGCTTTCAACAATACTTGCACCAGCGTTGTTTTCTTTCGATGCTAAGAAGGTCAGGATTAAGGAAATGAAAGATACAATACCCAATACAACCGCAACGATAATCCATGCTTTTTGATCCCCACCAAGCATATTGGTTATTGGAATTAATGTGATAGCGATAATCATCCCAATAATATATCCAAAGATGGTTCGGGTAAGGCCCATCTTACCGCGTTCTTCTACACTTCTGGTACGGATCGCCATCAAGCTTCCGAAAGGAATCGCAATTCCCGTATACACAATGGCTGAAGCAAACGCTACTGTAGCTAACGCATAGAAGGTTTTTACCGTTGATGATGCCTCTGCCGGCACTGTGAACAGTAATATGATGGATGCCAGGGTGGGTAGAGCCATCCAAAGAATCCAAGGTCTAGCCTTTCCATATTTGGATTTGGTCGCATCAACGATTCTACCCATCAGCAAGTCTGCTATTGCATTGATAAATTTGGTGATGAGCATGATCGTACCCACTGTGGCAGCTGCAATCCCTACCTTATCTGTATAAAAATAAGTTAACATCCCGATCAGTCCGTTGATGGAGTTTAAAGCTACTTGGGCTGCTCCGTCGCCTAAGTAATGGTAAGGGCGCATTGTTTTCTGAATTCCTTGGGCATCAAGGCCTAATGCCCTGGACTTTTTACTTCCCTTTCCAACTGGTGGATTAAAAATATCCCGTTCTGCTTTCATTGCTGTTCCCCCTTATTCTTTCGCTTCATGGTACCGCTTTCAAACATTATTTTAGTCCTCCACAAAGCATAAATATGGTAACCTCATTATTTTTTTAGTAATTTTATGTTGGAGCTTCGCTTTTTTTATGCGCTATAATTTCGTTATTCAAAAACGAATTTCTGTAATCCAAAAAGGCGCTGCTTGTTTCCTGCAGCGCCTTCTATATTCTATTCTTTCCCCTTTACACCTAGGAGGCATTGAGCATTTGAATGACTCTTCTAAATAACTGTTCGGTCTCCTCTGGCGTATTGGCGAGCAATTCGCTTACAGATAAATCATAAGCATATTGAATCATCGGGTGATCCAGCATACCGGGAGCGTGCTCGTTTAACATTCGCACTGCTGTGGGCTCTTCCACAATCTCTTTGAGTGTCGAATCCATCGTAAACCGTTCTCTTTCGAGACTGGTTTGCGTCGCATATTCGAAGCTGTAAGATCCGGAACCAACCTCCACAGGCACAGGTTTCTCAGGCAGTACAATAATTGCGGTTGTATTTGCTGGTATCGTTACATTTACAATAATGTTACCCGCCCTGCATGACCAAGAGCTTTTTATCTCTCCGTAGACCGAATCAAAAGCAGCATCTACCGAACTGATTCCTCGGATGAATTGAGGTTTGATCAGAATCTTCTTATAACCTGCCTCAATTGGATTAATTCCCGCGAGTTTTCTATACATCCATTCCCCAATGGATCCATAGGCGTAATGATTCAAGGAATTCATACCTGATGTATCGAAATCACCATTAGGCAGAATGGAATTCCACCGTTCCCATATCGTGGTAGCCCCTTTTTTTACGGCGTACAACCAAGATGGGAAATCCTCTTTCAGAAACAAGGTACCAGCAAGGTCATGCAGGTCATTGTCCGATAAGGCATGGCACAGATATGGAGTACCAACAAATCCTGTCGTGAGATGGTTTTTATGTTTCGCTATATTGTTTTCAAGCGTCTTGCGAATCCGATCCTTGTATCTTTCCTCAGCAAGGTTGAAGTGTAGCGCTAACACGCAGGCCGTTTGAGTTTCGCTGACCAGTCTGCCAGTTGAAGAGATATATTCTGCATTGAAAGCCTGTTTGATCTGGCTGTGCAATTCTTCGTAGCGGACGGCATCTTCGGTTTTGTCCAGAAGCTTGGCTGTCTTTGCAACCAGTTCGGTCGAATATGCATAATAAGCGTTTGCTACCAGATAAACATCTGTAGCCCCTGTTCTATCGTTACTAATCTCCTCTTTGTCCAACCCTAACCAGTCCCCATATTGATAACCAGTCTGCCATAGTCCATTGGTTCCACAACGTGCAGTAATATAATCAATCCACCCCTTCATGCTGTCATATTGTTCTCGCAGCAATCGAAGATCTCCATAGGTTTGGTACATGACCCAAGGGACAATAACAGCGGCATCGCTCCAGGCAGCAGCACCTTCCTGATTTCCAAGAATGTTAGGAATGACATGGGGAACCCCATATTCCTCCGTCTGCTCAGAGGCAAGGTCGCGCAGCCATTTCTTGAAGAAGGAAGCAACATTCATATTGAACGCAGCGGTCCCGGCAAATACTTGGGCATCTCCTGTCCACCCTAGACGCTCGTCTCTTTGAGGGCAGTCCGTCGGTATATCCAGAAAGTTACCTCTTTGGCTCCACTGAATGTTGCTTTGCAGCTGGTTCACCATGGCATTGGAGGTCACGAAACGGCCTGTTTCCTCCAGACTTGAATGCAGCACGCAAGCTGTGAATTGATCGAGCTGGATCTCATCTACCCCTTCAATGGCGATATACCGAAATCCATGGAAAGTGAAATGAGGACGGAATATTTGATCTTTACCGTTACAGATCAATCGATCAATGGATACTGCCTGTCTTAACGTATCCGGATAGAAATTTCCTTCCTTATCAAGAACCTCAGCATGCCGTATGGTTATCGTTTGACCTTTCCGCCCTTTGGTTCGAAGCTCTACAAACCCAGTAAGGATTTGCCCGAAATCTATGACACATTCTCCTTTTGGAGTTGTAATCAACTGAAGTGCAGGGAGCCTTTTTGTAATTTTGACAGGTTCACTTTCCTGAGCAACAAGGCGATACTTATCGTAAGAGGTTGTTTCCACATGAAAGGACTGACTTTCATGAAAACATGAATCATAAGTCTCGCCCATGTAAATTTCACTTGAACGGATGGGTCCGGTAGTCACCTGCCAGGTTTTGTCGGTTGCAATGATCTCTTTTGTTCCATCCGTATAGACAATATGGATTTCAGCAAGTGCAGCAACTCTATCCCCGTAATGGTTCGGAGTGCAAGTAAAACCAAATATGCCTTTATACCAGCCATTCCCCACCGTAATCTCTATTTTATTCTGGCTCTCCAGCATCCCGTCCAAACGGTAAGTCTGATACTGCAATCGCTCGTTGTAATTCGTCCATCCAGGTGCAAAGTAGTCTTCTCCTACTCTTGTCCCATTGATCGCAATTTCATAAACACCGAGGGAAGTGGTATAGATTCGGGCTTGCTGAATTTCCTTTTCGACAGAGAATTCTTTGTAGAAAACGGGTGGAGCACTTTCTTCGCTCGGGAATGGATGTGTGATCCACTCTGCCTGAAAGTTGCTGCCTTTCAGCAACCCGGTCTCAAAATGTCCTTCCATGGCTGCGTGATTACCTTGGTTATCCCAAACTTCGACTTGAACTTGATATAAAGTCGTGGCCTGCAAACGAGGACCAACGTATTCTACTAAAACGGAGACGTCTTCATCCTTCTTTCCAGAATCCCAGATTTTCTGCATATCTTGTGTGACTATGATTCGGTAAGCGGATTGCATAACGTCCTGTTCAGTAGAACCTAATTTCCATGAGAATCTCGGGTTTAGTGTGTCCAGTCCAATCGGATTTTGCATGTATTCAATCCGGAAATCTTTTAATTCCATGAGATAACCACCCTTCAACATAGATCGTGTACCAATATGATAACGCTTACTAAAATATCATAAAGAATTTTCCTCAACCAATATGGTAATATCATTGTAATTTTGTAATTTTCATGTGATAAGATAAATAAAAAAGGAGCCAAACACAAAATGGATCTAAAACGTCAATGTAAACTCATTGCTGAACTTTTTGATATGTCCATCTTCTTCGTAAGCTCCTCCGGAGAGGTTCAATTCGAACTGTTAGGTAATCGAATACTTAATCCGCTGTATAAAAATGATAAACAATTCTTTTTTTCAGTGTTGGGGTTTGATCCATCCGTGTGCAAAGAAGATCCTTCAATTGTAAGAACGATGTTTTTTGAGAACTACATTCTAATTCGTATTGGTAACGATCTGAACCATGAAGGAACCATCATTTTAGGACCTTCCCTTCCTTTTAGCTTGATTGAACATAAAATAAATGGGCTTATCAATGACACAGATCTCTTTGCCAACCGGGAACAAGTATATCATTATTATCAGTCTGTTCCTGTGATAACCCATGAGAGGCTAATCAACATCACGATCTTGGTTAATCAAATGTTTAATCATGAATTGATCGAAGCTGAGGATGTAGTACAGGACTATTTGCGCGGTATGTATATCAAGGAAAACGAAATACAAGGTTCCATAAATTCTTCAAAAGGCTATGATGAGACGCTCCATCACAATCCACTGAATGAAAAGAAATTGTTAACGATCGTCAAGGAAGGTAAATTGGATATGCTTAAGCACTTTACACAACTTGGTCATGAAAATACAGGAGTCCTGTCCAAATCAAGTCATATCCGTTCTAAAAAGAATCTTGGCATCATCGGTATAGCTCTTGCAGCCAGAGCTGCAATTGACGGGGGTCTCT
The DNA here is from genome assembly GCF_058789975.1 of Paenibacillus sp. FW104-T2. Classification (NCBI taxonomy): domain Bacteria; kingdom Bacillati; phylum Bacillota; class Bacilli; order Caryophanales; family Paenibacillaceae; genus Paenibacillus; species Paenibacillus sp. FW104-T2. The sequence continues at coordinate 17,980 of NZ_JBYTCE010000036.1, forward strand.
ATTCGGAGATTGCTTTTTCGGTAAGTGATGTTTACATACAGCGCCTCGAGGATCTACGGACCGATAAAGAAATCGATCAATGCTGCTTGGAAGCATTTTTTTCGTTGACCGAGAAAGTCTCTCAGGTTAAAGCATCACAGCATTCTAAAATCGTTACACTTTGCAAAAATTATATATATAACCACCGTTATTCCAAAATTACACACGAGGAAATTGCTGAACATGCCGGTATCAGCCCAAACTATCTGTCTGTATTATTTAAAAAAGAAGTTGGGGTTCCCGTGAATGAATATATTCAACAGATCAAAATTGAGGAAGCTAAACATATGATTCAATTTACGAGCACTCCTCTTTCTGAAATCGGGTCTCTTTTGAGTTTTACGGATCAGAGTTATTTCACTAAAATCTTCAAAAAACATTCAGGCAGAACCCCTAAGCAGTATCAACAAACACATCATATGATAGAGGAATAAGCCCGGGCTGCGCCGGGCTTATTCTAATGATGCATGCATTCAACGGTTAATAGCGGATAAGATGCTCTGCAGTGTTTCTTCTGTGAACTGACCGTTGCTCATAAGTGCTGCATTGTGCAATGTGGTACCCATGATTAAATCCTGCATTCCCTCACCCAGTCCTGCTTCATTCCCGTCATATTGCCCCATCGCACCCATAATTTCAGCTCCAACGGGATGCTGCAGCAATTCACCGAATGTGGAATGCCTGGTAATTGGTTTGGTAACTATAACGCTCGATTCTACCTCTATCGTCTCAACGAGTTCAATCTCTCTTGAAGATTTTCCGACCATAATGTCGAATTTACCTGTCTCCACATGCCAGTCTTTCAGCTTAACATCGTAGTAAGCAAAAGCTCTTTTGTCCAATTCAAAATGTACGGTGGTCTCTTCACCAGGCTGAAGTGAAACTTTGGTGTACCCCTTCAATTCCTGAAGAGGTCGTGGGACCGTCGATTCCACATCACGTACATATAGCTGAACGGCCTCTTTGCCCGCTGTTTCACCCGTGTTTTTAACTTTTGCTGTAACCTTTACACTGCCGGTATCTTTGATTTGTTTATGACTAACCTGTAGATCACTATACTCAAATTGGGTGTAGCTCAAACCGAAGCCAAATGGAAACAAAGGCTCCACATCTCTTGTATCGTAATGACGGTAGCCCGTAAAAATACCTTCTCGATATTCGGCAGTCTCGCCGTCTCCGGGGAAATTCAAGTACGACGGATTGTGGATCAGTTTTTCAGGAAATGTCTCAGCCAGTTTTCCGCTTGGATTTACGCTTCCAAAGAGAATATCAACGATCGCACCGCCCAAAGCCTGTCCTCCAAGGTACGCCTCCAATACAGCCTTAACTTTATCCAGCCAAGGCATTTCAATGGGACCTCCGTTGCTCAATACAACAACAATATTCTCTTGAACCTCTGCGACTGCTTCAATTAAAGTTCTGTGATTTTCAGGCAATTGAAGGTGTTTCCGGTCGAAACCTTCAGACTCATAACGTTCAGGCAGCCCGGCAAAAATCACTGCAACCTGTGCATTCTTTGCGGTAGCTACTGCTTCATGAATCAGTTCTTCGTTTACAACATCTTCGTCTAACGTATAACCTGCCGCATACGAGATGCTTGCACTGTCAGTAGCTGTTTTAAGGATTTCTTCATAGATGTTATCCAGCTTCGTCGGCATAATATGTGAACTACCGCCGCCCTGGTAGCGCGGTTGCTGCGCAAAGGCTCCGATAACCGCGATGGTATCTTCCGTGTTTAGAGGGAGAATGCTCTCCTCATTCTTAAGCAGGACCATGCATTCACTTGCAATCTTTCTGGCCAACTGGTGCTGAGCCTCTACATCAACCGATACTGACTTCCGCTGGCGATCTACAGCTTTGAATACAAGTGACAACAATCTCTCAACAGACTGATCCAGCACCTCTTCGCTTAGCTTTCCCGATTGAACAGCTTCAATCATTTTCTTGCATCCCGCACCGCTGCTGGAAGGCATCTCCAGATCCAGACCGGCAGCTAGTCCCTGATCCCGTTCATTGACAGCTCCCCAATCCGACACCACTACACCTGCAAATCCCCATTCTTCCCGGAGAATTTCAGTCAGTAACCGGCTGTTTTCCGAACAAAAAGCACCATTTACTCTGTTATAACCGGCCATGATGGTCCATGGCTCTCCCTCTTTCACTGCATATTCAAAGCTAGCCAGATAAATTTCCCGTAAAGTCCGTTCATCTACCACCGCATCGACAGACATTCGCTTATATTCCTGGTTGTTTACAGCAAAATGTTTGATGGACGTACCTACGCCTTGACTTTGTACGCCTTGTATATAACTAGCTGCCAAAGTTCCCGATAAAAAAGGGTCTTCAGAAAAATATTCAAAATTTCGGCCACACAGCGGGGAACGCTTAATATTCACACCAGGCCCCAAAACAATGGAAATATCCGCTGCCGCTGCTTCTTGTCCGATTGCTTTCCCCATCGTATGGGCAAGTTCACGATTCCACGATGAGGCCACTCCACTTCCGGATGGGTAGCAGGTAGCTGGTACACTTTTGTTTAAGCCTAAGTGGTCCGCGCTTCCCTCTTGTTTTCTAAGTCCGTGAGGGCCATCTGTCATCATAATAGAGGGAACCCCAAGGCGGTCGATGGATATGGTATTCCAGAAATCTTTACCTGAGCAGAGTTCTGCTTTTTCTTCCAATGTCATTTGACTGATCATTTCTTTCAAATTAGGATTCATTCGCTCTCCTCCGTTGGCAAATATAAATAATGAAATCGGTTACTTCATAAGAGTAGATGAAATGACCCTAAATATATGGTAAAATCGTTTCCTTTTTGGAAAAATGATATTTAATTTATAATGTGTGAACTTCGTAAGTGCTAACCTTATTTCTGCTTATGAAAGAAAGCATTATAGTTGCCTTAATCATAGAACTAGTTAGCGCCTCACGAATCAATGGAACTGAAAAACATTCAAACTGCTATGAACATTCTGCCTTGATATCGCTTAACCACTGCCAAAGAAATCACAGTGCAATATGTATCTGTGTCCATTATCCAACAATGATACAAGGACAGATACACTCCGCCCTTGTTTCTGCTGCGACACGAAACAAAACTTAAACAAGCGATTCGTTCCTTTTCCTTCGTCTGTTTTTCTTTGATATTCCTCGCGATGCACTTTTCACTATGTTGCTAAATAGAATTTTCCGTATAACCTCCAGGTTGATCAAGATTCACAAGATTTAGATGAGACACCAGCTCTAGCGGGCACAATTCCAAATCTAATTCACTTGCTCTTCAAAGATTCTGACTGGTAGCTCGCAGTAAAAAGACACTGATGAAGAACATCAGTGTCTTTTATTTCATATTTATTCACCATCATCAAGTATTAACGTTGAACGCAGAATCATTCAATTTAGCCCTATCCGCTGTAACTGACTTCACTCTCTTGTAAACAATTCAATCAGAGATGTGTAATTTAAAGCAACTTAATTAACTCTTCTAACTCATCCACCAATACTTTGGCAAGTTCAAAATTAGTCTCTTTTAAAGCCAATTCTATTTTCATTTCAACTGATTTTTTCTGTTGTTCAGTTTCTAAATAATCTTTATTAAAATGACTAGCATAAATCATCTGTCTAAATTCCTGCATACTCATTTTGCTAATCGTTTTATCGTCAATGATTAAAACATAATCCATACCATTTACAACAGAATAAAAATCATGAGAAATCATGAGAATCGCACCTTTGTAGTCTTCAATAGCTTTCTCCAGTGCAATTTGTGAGTAAGTGTCTAGATGGCTTGTCGGTTCATCAAGAAGCAACACGCCCGCTTGACTACCAGAAACTTTAGCCAGTTGAAGCATGTTTTTTTCTCCACCAGATAATGATTCAATCTTTTGATCAAGGATTTCTCCTTCAAATCCATAATCGGTAAGATGCGATCTAATCTCATCATACGTTTTAAACCCAGCATCTATGAAATCATGTAGTATGGTATTCGAATCATTTAGCATTTCACCTTGAAGCTGAGATAAATAAGCCACATTCACATCATCATTTATTTCAATGGAAGCCTGATTGTTTTTATAGATTTCACGGAGTAATGTGGTTTTCCCGGTACCATTTGGACCGATCAGGGCTACTTTATCTGTTGATTTGATCTCGAAGTTCACATTTTCCAAAAGCAGCTCGTCAAAGGAAACGCTATAATTATTGACTTTCACGACAACGGTGTCTTCGATTTCCTTATCGATACCAAAACGAATATTCGGCTGTTTAATATCGACAAATGGCTCTTTTATCCGACGTGCTTCCAATCTCTCTTGAAACTTGACTCTGGCTTTTAATGCTCTGCCTCTGGAGGCTTCCGAATTATACGTGGCGATCTCTCTGAGATTGTCGATGATATGATCGTATCTCTCAATCTCTTCAGCCTCAGCAACCGCGATTTCTTGCAGCTCGATCTTAGTCTGAAGCAGCGAGAAGTTGTACTCGATATATCGCCCGTCAAACTCTTGGATCTCCGTGTTTTCAAGGTGAATAATTTTGTTGAAACAATGATTCAAAAGATAACGGTTGTGCGTAACAACGAGCAGCATTCCCTTGTGGGAATTAATCAATTTTTTAAGCGAATTTAGGTTTTCAAAATCCAAAAATACATCGGGTTCATCCATAATCAATAAGTCTGGACGATTGAGCATTTCCTTCATTACTTGAATAAGTTTGAATTCCCCACCACTCACGTCGGATATATTGAGATCTTTGAGTTTCATGAGGTTGGCCAGGTTTAGCTGCTTATTAATAGTGTTTTCGAAATTATCCCCATCCATCGATTCGAATGCATCCAAAGCCAATTGAACCTTCTCCATCAGCGAATCCATGTCAGACGTGGTGGACATCTCCGCATACAGAGCTGTGATTTCATCCTGTATCTTAATAAATTCTTCGCCGATATATTCAAATACGGTTGTTTCTTTCGTTTTGTCGACTTGCGGGAACTGACTGACATACCCTATTTTGCATTCCGGGTCTATCTCTAACTTGCCCTCGAACAAATATCTTTCCGGATCTATCAGTATATCGACCAGTGTACTTTTCCCACTGCCACTTGTTCCTATAAAAGCGCAATGTTGTGCCTCTTCTAACGTAAATGAAATGTTGTTATATAGTTCTTTTTGCGGAAATGAGAAGGATAAGTTATCAACTTTTATCATCGTGTTACCTTTCTTTATAACCTAAATGGTGACTATTATTAAATAAATTATTGAACACAGACTTTCAGAGTAACACTGTTTACCAACTAGTTCAATCTATTTAACTTTAATCTTACCTTCCCAAGTAATATAACTGATGTATCATTTATTCACCATTCCCTTTTGCCATCGTGTGGAAAGGAAAACTTCCAAAGTTTCAATGCCTATTTAATGGTATTTTTGCATAGTGTAAAGCAATACACCTAAGCCTAGGATTAAAAAAAAGACTCCGCTCTCTAAGAGGAAGTCTTCAAAAATTTACCCATTAACTTATAAAAAATGGGAGGTAGAATACGAGAGACACTATATCCTTAATACATCATTTCTATATGGAATTCATAAAAAGCTTTGGCCTTGCCTCTCGACAGCGCCTATTTTAATTTTATCTGCTTTTGCCAGTCACGTTTCTAAAATGTAATGACAATTTTACCTACAGCGTGGTGTGTTTCACTCAAAGCATGTGCATCATAAATCCCCTGTCTGCTAAACGGGAATGTTGCCCCTACAATGGACTTCATCTTTTTGTCTTCCATGAGGTCAGCTAATTTCTGTAATTGATCACCATCTGGCTGCAGCCAAATTCCCTTTGCTGATACGTGGTGAGACTTCGCCATTTCATGGTCGGGTTGACCAACAATGGTAATCAGTCTTCCGGTATTGGGTTTAAGCACTTTATAGCTGTTCTCAGCTACTACTCCACCCATCGTGTCAAAGACTAAATCGATCTCTTTTAGAATCTCCTCAAATTTTTCCTTTTTGTAATCAAGGACTTGATCCGCACCCAATGAATAGAGAAGTTCATGGTTTTTTTCACTTGCTGTTGTAACAACGTGAGCGCCGGCATACTTTGCTAATTGAATGGCGTACATCCCTACACCACCTGCACCAGCATGGATAAGTACAGTTTCACCTTCTTTTAGATGGCCATGTGTAAACAAAGCCTGCCAAGCCGTCAAACCTGCTAAAGGTACAGCAGCTGCCTCCTCATATGAGATGGAATCTGGTATTTTTGCCAGTAGGTGCTCATCAACGGCTGTATATTCAGCATATGTCCCGAAACGAGTGGTTTCAGGACGACTGAATACACGGTCCCCCACGTTCCACTTCGAAACGTTTGAACCTATTTCAGAAATAACTCCAGCTGCATCCCAACCTAAGATAATAGGGAATTCCCAATCAAACATTTGTTTTAAGTAACCTTCTCTTAGTTTCCAATCAATTGGATTAATCGATGTAGCCTCTAGTTTTACAACCACTTGATTAGCTTCAGCCCTTGGTTTATCCACTTCCTGCTCAACTAACGCATCTTTACTTCCATATTGATTAATCACTACTGCTTTCAATTTTTTATAACGCTCCTTTAAGCTAATAGCCCTTTTGCATGCAATTCCCGATTATTTATTTATATCTAGTCATTGCGTGTTCATAAATATTTATTTTTAGTCTTACTTATTTTTCAACAACTAATACAATATTATGCAAATA
>NZ_JBYTCE010000037.1:0-24028 GCF_058789975.1 Paenibacillus sp. FW104-T2
ATTTTCTGTATAAATTAAAATCTTTTTAATAAATGAGACTTTAGAACTATGAATACAGAAGTGTGAATTCCCGAAATAATCTTATATGATTCTTTCGTCGTAAGTCCAGAAGATGATATTGCATATGAAAGCAAATGCATAAACGAATAGTTATCTAATTCATAAAATGAAGGGTAAAACGACAAACATTCTTCCGTACTACGACGATGGAGCGGTAAATTACAAGGGGAGTGTACAAATATGCAAAGCAAGCGGGGGTTTCATTTTATTAAGATCATCAGCTGTCTGGTCCTGATTGCGGGTGTCACGTTCTCATCCAAGACCATTGCACAGGGTTCTGTAGAAAGTTATGAATCGATCCATGGCAACGTGGAAGGACCAATTAGAGCGACTTGGGTATGGGATACCACTCAGATCGAGAAAAATCCACAAGAGGTGCTGAAATTTGCCGTGGATCATGATATCAACACGGTCTATCTGCAGATCAATCGCGATGTGAAGATACCCTACTATACAGATTTCATTCGTAAGGCCAGAGCTTATAATATCGCTGTCGATGTGATGGATGGAAGAGCGGCTTGGGGGCTAACCGAAAGCAGAGAGCAAATTGCAAGTTTCCTCGACTGGATTGAAGCCTATCAGGATTCCGTAGAACCTGACGAGAAATTTGCCGGCATTCATCTTGATATTGAACCGCATGTGCATCCGGAGTGGAAAACCAATCAGGCCAGCGTCATTACCCAGTGGCAAGGGAATGTTCAATACATCGTTGACCGCGCTGCCCTGATGAATATGCCTGTGGCAGCAGATTTGCCTTTCTGGCTGGATAACTACAAGATTTCAGGTTCAACGATGGCTGTGAGCAGCTGGATGATCCGCCAATTTGATGCGATCACGATTATGGCATACCGCGATACGGCTGCAGCAATCTATGACGTGGCCAAGAACGAGCTTGCAGAGGCTTCCCAGCTGGGCAAAACGATCTCTATTGCCGTAGAGACGAAGCAGAGCAAGGAAGGCGACTTCATTACATTTTATGAAGAAGGTTCAGTGTACATGGAATCTCAACTGAAGCTGGTGGAGAAGTTGGCGGGAGAGCACTCCTCATTTAAGGGATTCTCTATTCATGAATATACTTCCTGGAAAACGCTGAAAGAATAAATGCTCTACTAGGCATAGCAAAAAAATAAAAGGTGCTTGCAGCAGAATTGCTGTAGGCACCTTTTTTGCTTCATATAAGTGCAGGCTCCATAGCCACCTTTTCATAAAACATTTTCCGATACTGCGAGGGGGTGGTGTTTTTGTGTTTTTTGAATGTGGTGATGAAATAGCTCAGATGTTCAAAGCCAACATCCATGGCAATATCCACGATTTTGTGATCCGTGTTCTCGAGCTGGTAACAGGCTTGCTGCACACGGTAGTAGTTAATATAGTCGACAGGACTTTTTTGTACCATCTGCTTGAAAAAGCGACAAAAGTGTCCTTCACTCATATTGGCCTCATCGGCCAGCTCTTTCAGCTTCAGCGGCTCAGGATAGCGCTTGTGAATGTAGCCAAGGACGGATTTGAGTCGCTCCACTTTGTCATGGCTGCCTGTCGGGACGGTACCTTTCACAGGTGCAGGGCGCATGTGTTCAAACATACGAGCGAAAATGAGATACAGGTAGGCTTTGGTTGTCATCTCACAGGTTTCAGAACCGTTCGCATGATCGGCAAAAATACGCTGCAGATGGAGCAGGATCTCACGGCCCCAGTCATCCTCCGGCTTCATATGAAATGGAGGGATAAGTGTCTTATGAACGAGCGGTCTGATAAACTTCTCTTGTACGGCATCGAAGGTGCGGCTGCCCAGCAGCTCCGGACTGAACACGATGGAGGAAAAAACGCAGGGAAGGTCGCTTTTCAAATAGCCAGCATGAATTTCGCCGCGGTTAACAAAAATCGCCTCGCCCGCTTTCACCTCTACGGTATTCATGTCAATCTGGAACACGGCACTGCCTTGAGTGACCATCGTAAATTCCATCTCGTCGTGCCAGTGGCAATCCAGAATGCTGTCTCCGTTAAGCTGTTCAATATCCGGATAAACACTGACGGGATACATTGCATTACCGTGGATTCGGTCCTCCCGTAATCGTTCGCGTTCCATAGAAGGTCCTCCTTTATGGTATCATTATTAATGTAATCGTTTCCATAGATTGGTGATCTTGTTCAATAATCGGACAGGAAATATCAAAATCGTGATATATTTGGTCAAAATATCGGAAGAAAACCATGTTTAATATCAATATTATTATAGTATAACCGAAGGGGGAAAGAAAACATGAAATTTACTGATGGATTCTGGATGACTCGTGAAGGATACCACATTCAAAACCCGACTGACATTCGTGATATTGTGCAAAAAGGGGATTCGTTGACCGTATATGCGGCAACTAAATATATTCGTACCAAAGGTGATACGTTGAACGGTACCTTGCTGAAAGCAACGTACAGCTCACCTATGCCTAACGTTATTCGTGTAACCTTGAATCACCATAAAGGAAGAGTGAAAAAGAGTCCTGAATTTGAACTCAACTATCAAGACGTGAATGTTGACATCACGCAAGATGAACAAGGAGCTGTTTTGAAAAGCGGCAATCTTGAAGTTCAAATCGACAAAACCAAAGGTTGGGACGTCAGCTTCCTGTATGAAGGAAAACGGATTACAGGCAGTGGTCAGAGAGCGGCTGGTTATATTACAGGTCCGAGTAAAGAAGCATACTTCCGCGAGCAGCTTGATCTTGGCGTTGGTGAATACGTTTACGGTCTGGGCGAGCGCTTCACACCATTTGTTAAGAATGGTCAAGTCGTTGACACATGGAATGAGGACGGCGGTACAAGCAGCGAGCAGTCCTACAAGAACATTCCTTTCTATTTGTCCAGCAAAGGATATGGTGTATTCGTAAACCATCCTGAACGTGTATCATATGAAATTGCATCTGAAAATGTATCTAAAGTGCAGTTCAGTGTTGAAGGCGAGACTTTGGAATACTTCATTATCGGCGGTGACAATCCGAAGGATGTACTTGATAACTATACGAAATTAACAGGTAAACCAGCGCTTCCACCGGCATGGACGTTTGGTCTGTGGCTGACAACATCATTTACAACCGATTATGATGAAGCAACCGTTAACCATTTCGTGGACGGCATGGCTGAACGTGATCTTCCACTTTCCGTATTCCACTTTGACTGCTTCTGGATGAAGGAATATCAATGGTCTGATTTCGTATGGGATGAAGCGATGTTCCCGGATCCGGAAGGCATGATTCGCCGTTTGAAAGACAAAGGTCTTAAAATATGTGCTTGGATTAACCCATATATTGCAGAAAAATCCTACTTGTTTGATGAAGGTATGGAGAACGGTTATCTGGTAAAAACAGCTGATGGCAGCGTGTGGCAGTGGGATATGTGGCAAGCAGGTATGGCTCTGGTTGATTTCACGAATCCGGATGCTGTTAAATGGTATAAGAGTAAGCTGGAAGTACTGCTTGATCAAGGTGTAGATTCATTCAAGACGGACTTCGGCGAAAGAATTCCGACGGATGTTGTATACTTTGACGGCTCTGATCCGGTTAAAATGCATAACTACTATACACATCTCTATAACAAAGCTGTATTTGAATTGCTTGAAGAGAAAATTGGCAAGAACGAAGCTGCCCTGTTCGCCCGTTCGGCAACAGCAGGTGGTCAACAGTTCCCGGTTCACTGGGGCGGAGACTGCTCTTCTACTTATGAATCGATGGCTGAATCGCTTCGCGGCGGCCTGTCACTCGGACTTTCCGGTTTCGGCTTCTGGAGTCATGATATCAGTGGATTTGAAAATACAGCGACACCTGACGTATACAAACGCTGGGTACAATTCGGTCTGTTGTCTTCCCACAGCCGTCTTCACGGAAGTACCTCGTATCGTGTGCCTTGGCTGTTTGACGAAGAATCCGTGGACGTTGTTCGTGACTTCACCAAACTTAAAAACAGCCTGATGCCGTACCTCTATAATTCTGCTCAGGAATCGACTGTGAAAGGTATCCCGATGATGCGCGCCATGGTGCTGGACTTCCCAGAGGATCCTGCAACATACAGCCTGGATACGCAGTACATGTTCGGGGATTCGATTCTTGTAGCGCCGATCTTTAATAAGGAAGGCGATGTAACTTACTACTTGCCAGAAGGAACATGGACAAACTTCCTGACAGGCAATAAAGTACAAGGCGGCCGTTTTGTACGTGAGAATCACAACTTCCGCACATTGCCAATGATGATCAAACCAAACAGTTTGATTGCAGTGGGTGCAACCAATAGCAAACCGGATTATGATTTTGCAAATGAAGTTTCCCTGCACTTGTTCGAGCTCGCTGATGGCAACACGGCGCAAGCGGTTGTTGTGAACCAACAGGCTGAGCAGGAACTGGTTGTAAACGTAACGCGTAATGGATCTGTTCTGGAGGTACGCGCTGAAGGTGCAGGCAAGCCATGGAATATGGTGCTTCGCGGCATCGAAAGTGTATCCAGTGTCGAGGGTGGATCCCAGACAGCTGGTGAACAAGGAATCGTAGTAACTGCAGCAGCAGGCGTAAGCTCGCTCACGATTCAATTGTAATTTGCAAGTATGACTTAGAGGACGGTACCGCAAGGTGCCGTTCTGTTTGTCTACAGCGGAGGCAAGCAGAAGTAGCTGCAGCCAGCAAGCCATAGTGTGATTGAGGATAGTCAGTAATAGATAGGAGAATAAAAGAAATTGAGTACCATTACCACAGGCTTACACCGGGCTATTCCAACCGAGATATTATATCAATTGGTTGAGAAGAATTTTGGAACCGCTACCAAAGTGAAAAGGTACTCCCTTTTGCAGGGCGGACTTTTCAATACAACTTACCGGGTACTGCTGGAGCATGCTGCTTATTCAGATGTGATTTTGCGTTTGGCTCCAGAAAGAATAGATCCGCAAGCGGAGAAAGCCAGTGATCCGTTGTTTTCCTTTGAACGCACGATGATGACAGCAGAACCGGTTGTTTATGATTATTATCAGAAGGCAGGCATTCCGGCTCCCCATGTCATTGTGTGTGATAACAGCGGTTCGATCATTTCGAGAACTTATATGTTTATGGAGTTTATTCCTAGCAAGCAGCTGAATCACCCTTCGATCTCGTTACCCGAAAAGGATAAGCTCTACCGCGAGCTGGGCAAATATACTGCCGCCATGCATCAGATTCAGGGTGAATCCTTCGGCTGGCCACAAGGAGACGGTACCATCCAAGGATCGGATCGTTGGTCCGAGGTACTGATGGCCTTTGCTGAAGAAACAGCGTGGAAAGCCGAGCAGGTTGGATATATGCCGGGTGCCCGCGAACAGATTACGAGCATATTCCGGGATCACAGCGAATTATTTGATGAGGTGACCGTTCCTGTACTTGTCCATAACGATCTGTGGGAATCAAACGTGTTGATTCATGAGGATAAGGATGCTTTGAACATTGCCGCCATCATTGATGGAGATCGGTCCATGTTTGCCGACAGGGAGTTTGAAGCCATTCTGTCCACAGCACCGCCTGCATTTCACGAGGGTTACGGTCAAGCTCTGGATATGTCTGATCAGGGACTGGCACGCCGGCTGGCCTATAGAATATTGTCCTCTTATTTTAATGCTTACGTTCATGAATATCAGGTTGACCAGCCGCATGACGGACAGAAGTTTTGTCAACGTACGTTGGACCTCATCGAACAATGGAAGATGATGATTGAACCATACCAATAACTAGGAGGCGTAAGTATGAAGGAATATGAACAATACCCCATGTGGGATGCAGCTTTGCCACTCGAACAGAGACTTGATGACCTGATTAAACGTTTGACGATAGAAGAGAAGATCAGTCTGATTCCTACACGTGAAGCAGCTGTCCCGCGGCTGGGGATTCCTGCATACAATGTTGGAGGAGAAGCTGCCCATGGGGTGGCTTGGAAAGGGGAAGCAACCGTTTTTCCGCAGCCTCTCGGACTCTCAAGCACATGGAATACGACACTCATGCGTGAAATTGGTTCCGTCATTGGGGATGAGGCCAGAGCCTACCACCATCGCGAACCTGAACGCCACGGCTTGACCCTGTGGGCACCAACCGTTGATCTGGAGCGTGACCCGCGTTGGGGTAGAACGGAAGAAGGGTACGGTGAAGACCCTGTACTCACAGGAGAGATGTCAGCAGCTCTCGTGCAAGGCATGCAGGGCAATCATTCATTTTATTTGAAAATGGTAGCTACGTTGAAACACTTTTTCGCCAACAATAACGAGAAGGACCGGTTGAATTGTTCATCCAGCATAAATCCGCGAAACTTGCGCGAGTACTATCTTAAAGCATTCGAGACACCGTTTGTTGAGGGTGGTGCCTTGTCCATGATGACAGCCTATAATTCCATCAACGGCACGCCAGCGATAGAAAGTCCTTATGTGAACGATGTGGTTAAGGGTGAATGGGCTATGCCCGGTTTTATCGTTTGTGACGGGGGAGACCTCTCGCAAACCGTAAACTATCATGGATACCATGCAACGCATGCCGAATCTGCGGCAGGTGCCTTGAAGGCAGGTGTGGATTGTCTGACCGATGAAGTGGATCTGGTGGTAGCTGCATTGCAAGAGGCCCTTGATCGAGATTTGCTGAAGGAAGAGGATCTGGACCGGGCTATTCGCAACATTTTTGGTGTTCGCATGCGTCTTGGACAACTGGACCGCTCGGGTCTTAATCCATACGCGTCTATACCGGAGTCTGTCCTGTGTGCGCCGGAACATGCCAAATTAAGTTATCGAGCTGCGGCAGAGTCTATTGTATTGTTGAAAAATGACGGGTTGCTCCCATTAAAGTCGGATGCACTTCGCAAGGTAAGCGTGATTGGACCTCTCGCGGATGCAGTATTCACCGATTGGTATAGCGGTACGCTGCCATATCGAATTACCGTATTAGATGGTTTACGGAACAGATTGACTGATGCAGAGATCCTCTATGAAGACGGGAATGATCGAATCAGTCTCCAGACACAGGAAGGGCAGGTATTATCGATCGGAGATGAAGGAACCGTTGTAGCCGTTCCGGAAGGCAGTGCGGAGAAGGCTGTGTTCGTTCATCAGGATTGGGGATGGGGAAGTCATACGCTGCGAAGGGTGAAGAATAATCGCTATATTACGTTAACCGAACAAGGCAAGTATCAGGCGATTGCACCAGAGATCGGGGGATGGTTTGTTAAGGAAGTTGTGCAATTTGATCCCGAGATCGATAACAGCACCTTATTGCGGACGTGGAATGGTCTTCCTTTAGGACTTGCTAAATATCAGGACAAGCATGTTTTGGCACCCGTTGCAGATCCATCAGAAGGTGGAGCCGCAGCAGCGAAAGCAAATGACTTGGTGATTGGAGCGAAGGAGCCAGTACAACTGGTGAAGCATGTCGAGATTGATGGTATCAAGCGAGCAGCAGCTTCTGCAAAAGTCAGTGATCTATCTGTAGTCGTTGTCGGCAACAGTCCCTATATTAACGGCAAGGAAGAAATTGATCGGCCTGGTCTTACGCTTCCGTCTGAGCAAGTCCGCCTGGTCAAGGAGGTTTGCAAGGCAAATCCGAATACCGTAGTCGTCATTGTGGGAAGTTATCCATTTGCACTTCAGGAACTGAAGGACATAGCTCCAGCCATTGTATATTTGACCCATGCAGGACAAGAACTGGGTCATGCGGTTGCGGATGTGCTGCTTGGCACATATGCTCCGGCAGGTAGACTGAATATGACCTGGTATGAGGATGAGTCACAGCTTCCTGATATCATGGACTACGATATTATTAATAACGGTACGACATATATGTACCATGAAGGTTCCGTCCTATATCCATTTGGACATGGTTTGACTTATTCTTCATTCGAATACAATGCAATTGACGCTCAGCGGATTAAGGGAGTATCCGGAGCTGATGTATTGAAAGTTGAAGTGCAGGTTCGAAATGCGGGAGAAGTTGCAAGTGATGAAGTAGTGCAGATCTATGGACGTCCGCAGACATCCCGAGTGAAGCGGCCGTTGAAGCAATTAATTGGCTTTAAGCGTATCCATCTTACACCTGGCGAAGTGCAGACCGTAGCTTTTGAAATTCCTGTTCAAAAGCTTGCCTTCTGGGATGTCACACGTGACCGATATTGCGTGGAGACAGCGACCTGGTCCATCATGGCTGGACGCTCCTCGGAAGATATTCGCCAGACAGCCGATATGAAGATTGAAGGGGAAGTTATACCTGCCCGCCAATTGGACTTGCCAACATTTGCAGAGAATTTTGATGAGTATACAGGTGTGCTCCTGGACGAGTGCTTGGAAGGACGATCAGCAGTTCGGGCGGTTGTTCCTGGAGAACCACTGTATAAGGAAGATCAGCTGTCCTGGATTGCTTTCCTGAATAACGGAACACAAGGAGCGCATACATTTGAAGCACGGGTAGCTGCTTTTGGAAAAGGTGGCGAGCTGCAGATACGTTCTGGAGGGCCAGATGGGCCGCTCCTTGGAACATGTCCCGTGCCCATGAATGGTTCTGTATCCACACCGGGCCAAGATCGCTCTGACATCCAGTGGACAACGGTCCAATGTCCACTTCAACCTGAGCAGGAACTGGAGCGTTTAACTATTGTGTTCCAAGGTGGCGCTGCCATTCAGCAGTTCAGATTAAAATGTTAATCATTGCTGCGGAGTGAAAAAGATGTTCCAATACGATCAATGATACACATGGACCGTTCCGGTTGTACAAACCGGAACGGTTTTTTTATCATGCTGTAACTGAACTTTTTTACATATCCCGTATAATCAATTGGCGAACGAACCACACTAACATTGTTGTTTTCCGATCTCGTAAAGGTGGTTAAGGCATGAAAGATAAAAAGTGGGACCTCGTCGCACTTGCTTCCATCCCGGTAATTATGACGTTGGGTAACTCCATGCTGATTCCGATCCTTCCGCAAATTGAGCGTGAACTGAAAGTATCGTCTTTCAAGGTCAGCATGCTTATCACGGTATACGCAGTGGTTGCCATACTGCTTATTCCGATTGCAGGGTATCTGTCTGATCGGTTTGGACGTAAAGCGGTTATCATCCCCAGCCTTATCATTGCTGCAGCTGGGGGTGCGGTAGCAGGCGGAGCTGCATTAATGCTCAACGGAAGCATAGCGTATTGGACCATCCTTGGCGGAAGGCTTCTGCAAGGGATAGGTGCCGCTGGAGCTTTTCCCATCGTTATACCCCTTGTTGGTGACATGTTTGACGACGAAAAGCAGGTCAGCAAAAGTTTGGGTATCATCGAAACATCCAATACGTTCGGTAAAGTCATAAGTCCCATCTTGGGTGCTGCACTGGCCGTTTGGCTGTGGTACCTGCCTTTTATGGCCATACCGGTGCTCTGTTTGCTTTCCCTGGTACTCGTTATTTTTCTGGTGAAAACGCCGAAGAAAAAAGAGAAGCCACCGACCTTCTCCGAGTTTGTCTCATCCGTTCGTACAGTGCTAAAAGAAAAAGGCCGCTGGTTATATTCACTTTTTGCCATCGGTGGAATTTGCATGTTTGTTATTTTTGGCGTGCTTTTTTATTTGTCGGAGACGCTGGAGTCTGAATACCAGCTGAAAGGTGTTCTTAAAGGTCTGGTGCTTGCGATTCCGCTTGCGGCCCTGTGCTTGTCATCTTTCCTCGCAGGTAAATGGATTGGCAAGAGCAAGGTTCGCATGAAGTGGGTGGGTTTTACGGGACTTGTGATACTGACCGGATCTTTGATCATTATGGGGCTCTGGGATAACATCTATCTGGTGGTTGGATTGTTCACTTTAGGTAGTGTAGGGATTGGTGCCACGCTTCCATGTCTTGATGCACTCATTACTGAAGGCGTTGACAAAGCGCAGCGCGGTACGATTACAGCCTTGTTCAGCAGTATGCGTTTTATTGGCGTTTCTTTGGGTCCACCGATCGTATCCCTTCTCCTTGGTACATCGCATTTTATTCTTTTTATTGTAATCGCAGCTACTGGAGCGGTAGGTGGCCTGCTCACATTATTTGCGGTTAAGCCTGAAAAAGGAAAACAGCCCAGCTCGGGGGAAGCCCCTAACAAGTTGGAGCAGTCTGCAGAGACGAATCATGTACCTAGACGGGTACCCGTTAGGCGAAAGAAAAGTCCATTTTAAATGAACTGCGTTAATGCGTAGACACAAAAACGCGCTTGCTGGTGAGAACATCATTCTCAGCCGGCAAACGCGTTTTTTATTTATGACGAAAATTTTTTATTTTTCAGCGGATGTGGTGGAACTGGACTCTTTGGAGTCTGAATCCGTGCCCGATATATGTGTATGGGCAAGTAACGGATGGACGGTGACTGCGAAAGTTCCACTTCGTTTACCTTGGATAAGATAGATCAGCAAGAACACAATCATGAAGATGACGGAATACCGGTACATGTCCGTGTAGCTTGTCATCGAGGCGATAGCACCAAGCAGCAGAGCACCCGTAGCGATCCCCAAATCAAGTGTATTCAAGAACATGCCATTTGCCATCCCTCGCTGGGTTGGAGCTACAATCTGAATCATCCAGGTCTGCAGTGACGATTGCATGGAACCATATCCAATGCCGTATATAAATGCTGCGACAAATAAAATCGGCATGGACGTTGCAAAAGAAAGGATAGTCAGTCCGATCGCCACAAAAATCGCTCCAGGAATAAGCAGCGCTTTGGGTCCCTTGCTGTCATACAATCTGCCTGCAAACGGTCTGACTAGCAGTACAGCTAACGCGTTAAACAAGAAAAATAAAGCAGGGTTGGCCAGATTGGCCTCTTTGCCATATAACACAATGAATCCGACAAGTCCACCATAGGTGATCGATAACAAACAATTCAGCACACTGGGCAAGATTAATTTTCGATTAAAAGGAATTTTCTCCTTCGTTCCGGAAACGTTCGCTGCGGGCCCAGCTGAAGTTTGAGGTGAACCAGCATGTGACCGTGCAGCTTTCTTACGTGTTAATGAATAACTGAGTGGATAGATGACGACGATCACGGCCGCTGTACACAGCATAAGTGTTACGAATCCTGAACCCTGCAGCAGCGTAACCCCGATAATGGGACCCATAGACATGGCAAGACTGGTAGATAACCCGAAATAGCCCATACCTTCTCCCATACGTTTAACCGGAATGATGTCAGATGCCATGGTTGGGAACGCAGTACTGCTCATTCCGAAACCAACACCAAAAATCATGCGCAGCAGCAGCAGAACAGCTATACCGGCAGCAAAATAATACCCGAGCGTAGCAAGAAGGGCTACGGACAGGCCGATGTAGATCATGGCATTGCGTAGGCCTTTTTCGAGTGCTTTGGCTGAGTATAGGCGAGCAGCAATTGCACTAAGTGCAAACAGACAGGTGAATAAGCTGACTTCAAAAGCATTCGCGTGGAATCGTTCCTGTACGTAGGAAGGAAGAGGAGAAACAATCATATGCAGCTGTAGGAAAAGAAGGAAGTTACAGAGCATGAGCAAAATAAAATCGGTGGTCCAAAGTTTAACCTGTGTAGAACGGTCTTTCATATGAATTCATTCCCCCTTGAGATGTTCGGTTCATTACAAGTTGCGATTGATGAGGGAAAGAGTATGTTTAAATGCTTCCATCTGGTCTTCGGGTATACCTTCAGCAAGTTCTTTATTCATTTCTCTTTCAATGGGAACCAGAATATCGATCAACGCTTTTCCTTCCGCAGTCAGATAGAGGAGATAAGCTCTGCGATCCTGTTCACTGGTCCGACGTTCAACCCATCCCTTTTTCTCGAGTAGATCAATAATGCGTGCAGTGGTGGGTTGATCCTTCAGAACGCGACTCGCAACTTCCTTTTGGTTCACGCCTTCTCCCTTATCGATATTGAACAGAACAGAGAATTGCTCGGTTGTTATATCGTAAGGTTTAAAACGGGTCGCGAGTAAAGCAGCGGCTTTGCGATATGTGAAGCCCAGCATAAATCCGACAGATTGCTCTAGCGAATAGTCCATACGAACGAAGTTCCTCACTTTCCTATAAATCATCTTCAAACGAATTACTTGTTATAACAACTATATGTGATGCAACCAATTTTGTCAAAGCAAATTGGAATAAACCACTTTCAAATTGGATTGTGCGAAGATAGAGTATCCTGATAGAATGGAAGTGAACTGCATAGGTGGAAAGTTAAGGATGTCATCTTGGAATACCGAAGGTTATTCTGCTCCATTCGATGTGTGGAGCTAACAAGGAGAGCTGAGTATGCTGAAAAACATTCCTGCAATAATTTCTCCAGAACTGCTTAAGATTATGTCCGAGATGGGGCATGGGGACGAATTGGTGCTTGCAGATGGCAATTTCCCTGCAGCCAGCCATGCCAGGCATCTCATCCGTTGTGATGCGCTGGGAACCGTAGAGTTACTGGAGGCCATTTTGAGGTTGTATCCACTTGATACGTATGCAGAACGGCCTGCAGCCGTCATGCAGGTTGTAGAGGGGGATCAGGTTGTTCCGATCATATGGGAGGATTACCGCAGGCTGATCTTGGAGCATGAAGGCATCACAGACGCCTTCGACCAAGAAGAACGATTTTCGTTCTATGAGAGGGCTTCTCGTGCCTATGCCATCGTTGCTACCGGTGAGCGTGCCCAGTATGCCAATCTCATCTTGAAAAAAGGGGTCATTTTCCCTGATGTAAATCCTGATCCGCAAAATCAACGTATGGAATTAAAGTGATTTTCATTGATGCATTTAGACGATAGGCATGGCGATGGAGCTGCTTAAGCTCTGTTCGCCTTTTTTATTTTTAGGCCACGAAGCCAATGTACAGCCACATACACAATGGGCATCGATTCAATGGTCAAGGTAAATACAGGTACCGCATAGGAACGGATAGCGAGTTCATAGGAGGCGGCGTCTTTTGCATATTGAAGCACCATGGCTGCGGCTGTTCCACCAAGCAAATAAACGAAGGATTTCTGCCGTTCAACGCCAAACAATCTGGAAAGGCATACCGAGGCGACATACAGAAGAAAAGAGCTGCGGGTAAACATGGTCGTGGACCAGATGGCAATCAAGACAGGATCCAGATTATCCAGAAAGTCTCCATAACGGGCGAATCGGATCATCTCCAGCAAAGGATAACGCAGGCTTGCAGCTACATATGGCCCAAAATTCATGATCGTGAACATCCAAAAGAAAATGATGAATATAACGACGGTGGCTCCAGCAAAAAACATACTCTTGAGCAGGGGGCGCCGGAATACGATTGCAGGTGCAAGAAACAGGAATAACATCCACTCCGAAAACCACGGCATGGTTGAGAGGGAGCCGAACAGGATTTCGGACGGGTCATGGTGGGTCAGCATAGACATTAATATTCCCGGGTTTCCACCGCCTCCTACAGTCGGTATCAGAAAGGTTGAGGTGATTAGCTGTACGACAAAAATACCTTCTGACATAAACACAATCGTGATTAATCCGGAACGAGCGGACAGACAAACACACAATATGGTTATACCTGCCGTTAACCAGATCGGCGTTTCGGGAAGGTACATCGATTGAAGAAACACAAGAAAGTTTTCCACATCGATAGATAGCAAGTAAATACACAGCATGGCGATCAGCCCAACATAAATTTGGTGCACATATTTGCCGACAATTTTGTCTCCAAATGAAATCCAGGGCTTATCCGGATGAAGTGAGCCCAACTTGTAAGTAGACAGAAGAAAGATCAGGCTAATGGTGAATCCTCCAATGGTGGACAGCCAGCCCTGATACCCGCTCATTTTAAATAATCGCTGTAAGAGAAAGGCGACTGGCTCTGAATACAGGTAAACAAACATGAAGCGATAGGCTTGTCCGGCAGTGAGATGGTTCAAGGGAATCCCCTCCTTATTGGGATATTCGGTCAGCCCAGCCAAAGGCCTGAAGGATCATGTCGTTGGGAGTTGGCCATCCAGGCCAGCTCACCGCCAGTGTATTCCATATGAGATAGCAAAACAGCAAGACGAAGTAACCGGCTTTCATTTTCTTATTGCTGGAGCGAATCGAAGACCAGTCCAAGAAGTAAAGTCCTGCAAATAGTAGTACCGCTATCATGATATCCTCCTGGGCAGTTGGACGGTAAACAGCTTTCAATCTGGTTAGAAGCTGGACTCCGATCCTACGAATTGAATATTGATGTCAGTAGTGACCTGGTACTGCAAATCGTTCTTCACATAATTGATCCACTTTGGCCGAAGCGTTTTCCACATTTCAGGATATCGCCATTCCAGTCTGTATCCGAGTCTCAGAATATCAGCCCCTTTGTTCTTTCCAGTCTGGATTGCACTTCTCAGCTGAGCGCTTACTTTTTCGCCGGCGGCCTGCTCAATATCCCTCACTGCCACGATATCTTTTGCTTTAAGCACAGGAATGACCGAGTTGAGTTCAGCCTTCCCCTTCAGTTTAATGTCGAAAATCGGCTCACCTCGTTCTAATCGAACGTGAACGACCGAATGCATGTCATAGATCGTCATGCTTGCTTTTTCTTTTTTTGTTTTGACGGATATGCTCAAGGAGTCGAGGTTTCGCTCTGCCCAGGCAACCGCACGGGCTTCCTCGTCAGAGAGCGAGGCAACCATTTTCATTTGTTTGAACAGTGCACCGCCAGATTGGCTCACCCACTTTTTTAACTCGCCTTCTTCACTTGCCATATGACGTTGATGGACAGTCAAGATTGGGGATGCAAATCCCTGATTCATTTTATCTGCTGCAAAGACGTTAAGCACCTGAGTCTTTAACAGGTTTTCTTCTGTGGAAAACTCACGCAGCACGTCACTAGGAGTTTCTTCAAACACAGGCGTAAGGTCGGAGACATCCTTGGCTTTGCCTTTGGCAACCATGATGTAGCTGCTTAGGTGAAACAGGGGTTCACGTGCTATCCATGCCAGCGTATCTTGAATCCCTTCCTTGGCATAGGCTTCGCCAAAAACGACCACCCGTGTATGACCCCAAGAGATTTTGCGCGTTAAATCGGTCTGTATTCTTTCCAGTGCATCTGCTATCGTCGGTGCGTTGGCAGAAACGATGGCATAAGGGGATTTACTTGATCCGCCGCCATCGGGTGCAAGCCGATTGGGAAGAGGCATGCTGAGCGTTAACTCAATATCGCCTGGCTTCTCGCCCTTGTCGATGTACATGGCTGTGATGAAGGTTCTCTCGTTGATCTCTACTTTGGACCAGCATCCGGTGCAAAGGACGAAGCAAAGTAA
Source organism: Paenibacillus sp. FW104-T2 (assembly GCF_058789975.1). Lineage (NCBI taxonomy): Bacteria > Bacillati > Bacillota > Bacilli > Caryophanales > Paenibacillaceae > Paenibacillus > Paenibacillus sp. FW104-T2. The sequence continues at coordinate 15,319 of NZ_JBYTCE010000037.1, forward strand.
TACCAGTCCACTCTTAACACACATATGGCGGGCACTCATGGTGTCTTTTGCCTCGTTTCATTATCCGCAGCGTAGGCTTTGGTTCTTTTTTTCATCCCAAACCAGGGAACCCGTACAAAAGTATCTTTGAAATCCCGAAGCACCAGTGGGGCAAACGGCTGCATGTAAGGAACGCCAAAAGAACGCAGGCTTACCATATACCAGTAAATCAGATAGATGGAAATGACCACACCGAATAATCCTAACGTTCCACCCATGAGTAGAACCGGAAAACGAAGCAGCCGAAAGGCAAGGCCCAGCTCGAAGTGTGGGATAATGAACGCGGCAATGCCTGTAATGGATACAACGATGACCAGCGGAGCAGAGACGATACCCGCTTGTACGGCGGCTTGGCCAATAACGATTCCTCCGATAATGGAAACGGTTTGGCCTAAAGGTTTTGGGATCCGTATGCCTGCTTCGCGCAATCCTTCGAAGGTAATTTCCATGATGATGGCTTCAATTAATGCCGGAAAAGGGATGTTCTCCCTTGCGGCAGCAATTGTAATCAGCAGATTGGTCGGTATGATTTCCGGGTGAAAGGTCGTCACGGCAACATAAATGGAAGGCAGTAAAAAGGCGATAATCGAAAAAAGCAGCCGGATGATCCGAATGAACGAAGCAGAATGAAAGCGCTGGTAGTAATCTTCCGAAGACTGCATCAAGGAAAAGAAGGTAACGGGAAGAAGCAGGGAGAAAGGTGTCCCGTCCTGCATCACTCCGATGCGTCCCTCTACCAAAGCAGCAGCGACAGTATCCGGCCTTTCGGTGTACTGATATTGCGGAAAAGGAGAGAGGGGATGATCTTCCAAAAACTCGGACAGATAGCTAACTCCCAAACTGCTGTCCATGTCAATTTCGCCAAGACTTTTCAACACATTTTCAAGAATATCCCGTTTGCATAGTCCTTCGATGTATACGACATAAACTTCTGTTTTGGTGTATTTGCCGATGGTGAACTTGACTAATTTGAAGTCAGGATGTTTGATTTTGTGTCGAAGCAGCGACATGTTTACATTAATATCCTCTATAAAGGCTTCTTGAGGACCGACGACGACAACCTCATTTGTGGATTCTGGAACAGAGCGTTTTTGATAATCTTGTACGGAAAAGGAAAGCATGCCTGATAAGCCCTCCAGATACAAGGCTGCTTTACCTGAAACAATGTCGTCAACCAACTGTTCTACGGAATCGGAACGGTTGGATTCCAGTGAGAAAAACTCGCCGCTGATGACATGTGATAAAAAGAGAGGCTCCACTACATGATGTGATACCTTTTCGAGCAGCGGTTTGATAATGGCTTCTCGCATTGTCACTGTATCTACAATGGACTGAATATAAATGAGAACACCGCCCACCGGGCCTAATTGCAAAGGTTGATAGACGATATCGGAGATTCCGGTAAGGCGCCGTTTGAGCTGATCGAGAATTGTCTCCGTGTCCATAATAAGCACTCCTTTAACTGCGACTTCGAATAAGTCCAGGCTTAAGAGTATAGTTTGCATAGGTTGACTTAAATTATTCTTCTTAGACAACGATTGCAAACTTTGATGCACTTGATGAATGGTAGATGGTTGTGATTGCCTTAAAATAAATAGAGTATATAAAAAATCATTCCGTGGTTAAGGGAGGAAGAAACAAATGATGTACCAGATTCGACGGGCAGGGTTTGATGATGCCCAGCAAATAGGTGAATTATTTAACCAGTACAGAATGTTTTACAACCAGGTTTCTGATACGGAGAGGGCCATTAAGTACATTCAGGAGCGTTTGAGCAAGGATGAATCTGTGATATGGATGGCAGAATCGGATTCCAAAACGGAACCTGGTCCAGGAAATATTGCCGGGTTTGTTCAGTTGTATCCAAGCTTCAGTTCAGTGTCCATGGGGTCCATATGGGTGCTAAACGATTTATTTGTACATAAGGACCACCGCAAGCAAGGTATAGCTCGCAAGTTGATACAGGCTGCACATACCTTCGCTAGCGAGACAGGGGCGATTCGAATAACCTTATCCACAGCGATTAACAATACACAGGCACAGGCATTATATGAATCAGAGGGGTATGCGAAAGACGATCACTTCCTGTATTATGAACGTAATGTGTGACTAACCTGGAATAGGTATACTCGAAGTAGAGATAGATCAGGGAGGGATGAACGCAAAATGATGCAGTGGATCGCCATGATCACGATGCTGATCGATCATATAGGGGCTGTCTTTTATCCGCAGGTTGAGGAACTGAGGATCATTGGGCGGATTGCTTTTCCCATATATGCATTTGCTGTCTATATCGGGTATAAGCATACACGTAATGTACAAAAATACATCTGGCGTCTTTTTTGGATCGCTGTGCTCTCCCAAGTCCCTTTCATGGCGGCATTTAATCACTTGTCATTAAACGTCGTATGGACCCTGTGGTGGTCCCTGCTGGTTTTGCTGGTACTGGACAAACTGCCGAACCGATTACTGGGTATCCCGATTGTTGTTGGGGCAGGCATAATTATGGAGATAACGGCCATGGATTATGGCATGTATGGACTGCTGCTAGTACTGTTATTCCGGTACTTCCAGGGACCCGTACTGGTGCTGGGGCATGTTTTGTTAACGGCTCTTTATATCCAGCTCTACAGCAGTTCAGTCCAAATGTACAGCGTAGTGGCTACGTTGGGCATAGCCATTGCGCAGTATTACGGTGCAGGTTTTCGTTTGAAAGGACCAAGGTGGATCTGGCGTTATTTTTACCCGGCTCATCTTGCCATTATTGCTATAATACGCTGGACATAAAACAAACAAGCCACCTGGCTGTCAGAAGTGACGACCAGGTGGCTTGTTTGTTTTTTTATAAATGAATCGTTCTACTCCGCAATATGAGATGTGGAAGAGTCAAGCTGCGGCTGACTAGCAGCAGGGAAATATCCAATGTTAACGGCATATTGCAGCATGCTGGAGATGAATGAGTCATCTGCTTTTGCACAGTGAATTCCGGCTGGCTCTACATACGCTGTTGTTACCGGGCAGGCATAAACGTAGGCTGAATCCTTCGCACCGTCACCTTCCAATTGGGCAATGGCGAGCTGCAGGGCCTCTGGATCCTTGCTGATGGATGAATCGAATAACCAGCTGGTATATTCATCAAAAGGCAGCGTTTCGACTTCATATCCCGCACGATTGATGGAAGCAATCAAACGATCGTAACGGATCGACTCGGGATTACAAATGTGGAATACCCGTCCAGCCGTGTCATCACGCAGAGCCAAATGCACGATAGCCTGGCTTGCATAATCGATCGGTGTGAAATCAACCAACCATTCGGCAGCAGGAGCTTTGCCGAGAAGGAGCATCGCTTTGATCATCCGGTAGAAGGCATTGCTGTCGATGTTGGACTGGAAGCGTCCCGTTTCCGAATGACATGTCAGGTTACCCGCACGGTAGATACTTACCGGTACACCTTCCTCTGCTGCAATCATCAGTACTTTCTCCGCTTCAAGTTTGCTGTCAGAGTACAGGTTCTCTACATGCAGATCTGCCGGAAAACGGTCATACTGAAGGGATGATTCCCATTGTCCACTGAGCGCGAGATCTTCCGGTATGCCCATGGTCGAGACATGATGGAAGGAAGCGCCGGGTTTGCTGCGAACCAGATTCAGCAGGGCTACCGTACCCTCTACATTGGTTTTGGCAAACTGTTCAGCATCTCCAAAGTGTCTTACGTCTGCCGCACAGTGAATGACACGATCAATCCGGGCTTGTACCTTACTGGTTTGCTCAGCGGTTAAACCGAGGTTAGGCTTCTCCAGATCTCCCTCGATAATCTCGACACGTGAAGCGAGAAGTGCACTGATCTCAGGCCCGAAATATCCCTCCATAACCTTGCTTAAACGCTGCATGGCTGTGTTACCGTCAGACGGACGACGAACTAGCGTATGGATTGTCACATCCGAATGAAGAAGGAGCTGCTGCAGCACATGTGAACCAAGGTAACCTGTAGCGCCTGTTAGCAGAACATGCTCCGGCTTAAGAATCTCAGGGTAGCCCAGTTGGGATGCCAATTCGACCGGATGCTCTGCCAGTTGCGTCATTACGCCAGTGTGCTCACCGGATGGGGCAGTTTGCTCAGTAATCTGCGCAAGTGACTGTACCCGAAGTGCCAGGGAACGAATGGTTTTCTCTGCAAAGAAGTCGGCAATCTTCAGCTGTGGATAGTGCGGCTTCAGAATAACCAGGACATGGATTACTCGTAAGGAGTCGCCACCGATCGTAAAGAAGCTGTCTTCGATTCCAAAGTCGCTGTGTCCGAGAATTTCTTTCCACGCATTGAATATAATCGCCTCGGTCTCTGTCTCAGGCATGATCCGATTCGGCCGATTCTCATGTCTTTCCTCGTTTGGTAGAGATACCATCGCTTTCCGGTGAATTTTGCCTGTAGGTGCGATAGGCATTTCATCAAGCTGACAGATCCATTTCGGTACAAAATAGGATGGAAGCTTGTCTGCCAGTTGGGCTTTGATATGATCTACCGATAGAGTGGTGCCATCCTTGGAAGTGAAATATCCCACAAGCATGTTCTGGCCGTCCGATTCTTTCTTGGGAATGACCACAGCATCCTGAATCCCTTCAAGGCGAGCAAAATGATCCTCAATCTCACCAATTTCAATCCGATGACCCCGGATCTTCAACTGTGAATCACTACGTCCGACGTATTCCAGCAAACCGGTATCAAGCAGCTTGGCAATATCACCGGATTTGTAGATTTTTTCATCGAGTGCAAAAGGATTATCAATGAAGGCTTGTTCTGTACGTTCTGGTTGATTCAAGTATCCTTTCGCCAGTGCAGGGGTAGCAATATATACTTCACCAGGCACGCCTACAGGACAGAGCTGCTGCTCTTCATTGACGATATACACTTTGTAGTTATGAATCGGTTTACCAATCGGAATGTTAGCCACATGCTCCGGTACCTGTTCACTGATCCGGTGTGTCGTTGTCGCCACCGTACATTCGGTAGGCCCGTACACATTGACGATATCAATCTGGTTACCAAATTTGCGCTGGAAGGCGCGAACCTGTTCTCCGTAGAGGGCTTCGCCCGCAACGGTAATAATTTTAACCTTGGCCAGCTTATGGAACCCTTCGTCTGACAGATAGGATGCAAGCTGGTTAAAGAAGATCGTAGGCAGGATCGTAATAATCGTTGTGCCTGTGCGCTCGATTGCCGTGGCGAACTCCTCTACAGATACACGTTCCTCGGCAGATAACAGGTACAATTCCGCTCCATAGAACAGTGCACCAATCGTATCCCAGACGGAAGCATCGAAGCTGTATGTAGCAAACTGAGTCAAAACGTCCCCGGCTTGAATGTCACAATCGCGCTGCACGACACTTCCAAGGTTGACAACCCCGCGATGGGCAACGAGTGCGCCTTTGGGTTTGCCTGTGGATCCGGAGGTGTAGATGATGTAAGCGAGATCGTCTGCCTGAATATCCAGATTAGGATTACTTGCTGCAAATCCGGCCAGGCGTCCATCCACAGCCAGAATTTGACGTACGGTAGGAATACCCGAGAATAACCGTGAAGCTTCCGCTAGAGAGGACTCCTTGGTTAAAACAAAAGAAGAAGCCGTATCTTCCACGATATAACTATTGCGCTCCTGTGGATGTTCAGGGTCAATCGGAACGTAAACACCGCCTGCCTTCAGAATGCCGAGCAGGGAAATGATCGTTTCCAGACTGCGTTCCATGAAGATGCTGACGAACTCACCCTTTTGCAGGCCGTTGGATAACAGTACGCGTGCGACTTGATTGGCACGTTCGTTCAATTCTCTGTAGCTATACCGGCCGAATGGGGACGTGATTGCGGGCGAATCGGGATACTCGGCAGCCGTAGCTTCAAACCAGCCATGAATGGTCTGATGCTCAGGTTCAGTCACACAGGTATCATTCATCTCGCGGTACAACGTCCGGTCAGAGGCGGACAAAATATCGACGGAGCCAATGGCCACGTCTTCATCCCGAAGCATGGAGAGAAGCAGGGTTTGATAGTACTCAGCGTATCTCAGCACGGTTGCTTCTTTCAGAAGGGAAGCATCAAAGAACAAGTCGAGAGTGTATACATTCTGCTCCTCGCGGATACTCCAATTGAGCACCTGCGGAGCCTGAGGAAGCTGAACACTATTAAACATAAACAAGGTTTCCGGGTAAGCACCCGGCTGCATCGAATCTTCTTTTTCTTGCAAAAGGGTAATTTGACGAATTAGCTCACGGAAGCTCATCTTGCCATGCACCTGCAGCAGCAGAACTGATGCAGAACGATCCGGATCAAGCGTGCCAATGCCTAATTCCTGTTCTCCTGATAACCGGAACAACAAGGCAGCATATGCCGACAGGAGCGCGTTATAAATCGACGTTGAGCCATATTTCTGAGTGAGTTCACGGCTCTGTGTTGGCTGCAGCTGTATATGAGCTGATTCATACGAAAATGATTGTTGACGGCGCCCAAAATCCAGTGGAATCTGGAGAACTGGCAACTCAGATTCCACTGTCTGGGAAGATGAAGAGTGATGATCGATCACGTCTATTTTCCTCCTTAATTATAACGTTCGTTTCGTTTTATCGTTGTTGTTTAGGACTTGCTTACATTAAAGTGAGAGATCAATTCCTGTAATTCCTCGGACATGCTGTTCAAACGGGTGGAGGAATCAACAAGGGTAGACAGGGAAGCCTTCTGGTCATCGACGGAAGCGGCAATACGCTCACTGCTTTCTGCTGTTTTGCTAACGCTGGCAGACAGATCATCTGCGGTAGCAGTCATTTCCTCAGTACTTGCAGAGATTTCTTCTGTAGCACTGGAAACTTCCTGAATCTGATTCGATACTTTCTTCGCAGCTTCCAGAATATCTTCAAACAGCTTTCCTGTCTGATCTGCAACGTCAAGTCCGGTATCGACTTCTGCCGTACCTTTTTCCATTGCGCGGACAGCTTGTTTAATCTCGGTTTGAATCTCGTCAATCAATACGGCGATCTGGCTTGTGGATTGTTCGGATTGTTCCGCAAGCTTACGAACTTCACCAGCAACAACGGCAAATCCTCGGCCCTCTTCACCAACACGAGCTGCCTCAATGGATGCATTCAACGCAAGCAGGTTGGTTTGGCTGGAAATGCCGGAGATGATGTTCAGGATATCTCCGATTTCCTGTGACCGACTCTCCAGAACCTGGATTGCTGAAGCCGTATTCTTCACGGATTCCGTAATGAGTGTCATTTGCTGAGACACTTGGCGTACAACCGTGTTACCCTGTTGGGAACGGCGTTCCATTTCATAAGCTTCATCTGCTACATTAGCGGAACTGCTGGCAATCGTTTGAATGACAGTCGCCATTTCGGCCATGGCACGGGCACTATCGAGACTCGCCTGTTCCTGTCCACGGATGTTGGAAGTGATTTGCGTTACATTGCTGTTGATGGAATCGGCGTTCTCGCTGTTTTTCTCAGATACCTCATACAGCTCTTTGGCAGATTGGTTAACCTCTTGAGAGGTGACTTGCACTTTAACGATTGTGTCATTGATTTTGCGAACCATCGTGTTGAACTTTTCGTTTACAAGTCCGAGGTCGTCTTTACCTGTCGGAATATTGACATTCAAATTACCCCGGCTAACGTCATCGATACCTTTGATCAGGTGACGAATTGGGGATAGCGTATTTTTAACTACTAAGTATTGAATAATCAGGAACAACAGAAGGAAAGCAACCAGAATGATGATACCGTTTTTAAGCAGTGTTTTCAGTCCGGCAGGAACTGCTGTTGCATCTGCGTCGACTGCAAAGTAAGAGAAGATTTTGCCGTTGCTATCCTTGATCGGATAAGCGATGGTTGTCCATGTGCCAAAATCATCTGAATAGAAAGTCGTAAAGGTTGGACGGTCCGTATTAAGCATTTCTTTTAGTGCATTAGCTACAACAACAGGTTGTTCATACATGTCGCCAATATTAACATTATCGCTCTGGAATGATTCTCTCAGATTGGTCGGCATGGCTACGAGGGAAGTTTCTCTTTTCGTATCTCCGCCTAGCTCTACACCAAAGATATAAGCTTGGGCGATATTCGGGTAGTACTGATGCATTTCATCGAAATAAGCACGCAACTGGGTTTGCACTTTTCCATCATAGCTGCCTTCCGCAATAGCTGCCTCTACATCGGCTGGGTTGATTCCCTCTGCCCACTTTTTAGTGATTTGTTCTACTTGTCCATGCAGCTGGTCTACGAGAACCGTCTTTTGGAAGTAATAGCTGCTCGCAATAAGTGCAACCCCGATAATAATGATGTTGGTGAATGAAAGTAATAAGTTTTTCGAGAAAAAGGACATGCTTTTCCAACTAAGTGATTTCACTAAATTCCACTCCTGATCTTCTTGTAATTAACAAACCTTTTATTTGCTTGCATGAATGCAGCCAATCAAGTCATTTGTTGATCCCCCTCCAGAGCTTATGTATGCGACCATGGTCTTGGGTTCGCGGTCTTAATGCAGAGACTTTTGTACCTCATAATCCATAGGTGTCTAATTATTAAAACACATCTATACTTAATATGTCGTATGAAATGTGGTTAAATTGAATAGTTTCGTTAAAACTTTTTTAATAATTTACATATTTGCGGACAAACCACTTATTAC
>NZ_JBYTCE010000038.1:0-23901 GCF_058789975.1 Paenibacillus sp. FW104-T2
TCTATATACTGAGCATTATTAGACTGATTCCTGGAGTAAAGATTATTATACATGACTAACGCAGGTCCAATATCGGAGATTAGCTCTATATCGTCGTCAGTAAGTTGATATTCTTTTACATAAGGTTGGAGAATGGATGTGATCATATTTCTGTAACTCCAGTAAAAAGCATCACGCATTCCTTGATCTAATTGTTCATTTAGAGCGTTACAGATCGCATTCATCGCTTTTTGGTATTTTTTATTATCCTGCATGAATAGCAGAGAAAGCAGATCAATCAATTGTCCACGCAAGTCCTGATTTGTATTTAATTTATTTATGGACGCCTCAAGGGGATTCGTCAACATGGCAGCGTCAATGACAAGTTCCATTTTAGAAGACCAACGTCTGTATATTGTCCCTTTACCGACTTTTGCTTTGATAGCAACTGCATCTATGGTTAATAAGTCATAGCCTTTTTCTGCTAACAATTCTAACGTTGTCTCAAGAATGACCTTATTACGTGACAAATCGAGAGGACGCCCTCTTTTTTCTTCTGTAGGGTATTTTTTTTCATTTTCATGTGACATAAACCTTTGCCACCTTTCCTATAGGTAAAGCTTTGTATTTTAAAAATTAAGTATACCATTTTCTTTCCATAATACGATACTATTGCGTTCTGTAAATAACTTTGCTATGATCCTTTTACGGAACTAAGCAGTTCTATATATAAACAATTTGGAGGAATATGATATGACAACACCAAGAGTATTGCTTATCGGAGCATCTGGAAAAGTCGGTTCAAAAGTTGTTAAAGAATTTGATAAAAACGATAAAGGCGTCATCTTGCGTCTGGCGACAAGTCGCCAAGAAACTGCTGAAATGTGGCAAACTGAGGGTCGTGAAGCCGTAGTCCTTGACCTTAATGAGCCAACAACCTTCGCTGCAGCTCTAGCGAATGTCGATCGGGTATTTTTATTGACTGGTTACACATCGGATATGTTAATACAAAGTAAACATCTAGTCGACGCAGCGGTCGATGCAGGCGTCAGTCACATCGTTCATCTGGGAGTCTTCACCTCCCGTCGTGATCTTATTCCTCACTTTAACTGGCACGACCTTATAGAAACCTATATCGAAGCCAGTGGAATTGCTTGGACACATCTGCATCCGAATGTCATCACTGATAGTATCTTCACACTTCCTGCTTTACAGGAAACGGGTTCATTTTCAGTCTTATGGAAGGAAGCGCAACAAGGCTGGGTATTCGCAGAAGATATTGCCGCTGTGGCTGCTACGGTGTTGCGAGAGGGTCCGGAGAAACATGCCAGTGTTAATTACTATCTGAGCACGGAAGTATTAACCGGTCCAGAAGTTGCTAACATTCTAACTGAGACTTCAGGAAAAAAAATCAATTGTTATACACTCGATCCATCTGTGCTGGAAGCGGAGGTTTCTCAAGTATTTGATGTTGGCGAACGTGCCTACATGGAGAGTGCCGTGATTACAATGAAATTAGCTGTTGCTGGTCAAATGACTGCTCAGATTGTTGTCCGTGACGACGTCTTGACAGTGCTAGGACGTCCTGGAATTACCATGGCGGAATGGGCGCGTCAGAACTTAAATTGACGATTTGCAAACGGAATATGAGATAGTTGATCTGGGCCAGCCTAGTGGGAATAGCCCAGTTACATCTCTCATAACGATGTAGCCCTGTATTTCGCAATGTTTGCATGATATATTTTTTTTAAAGCGTTCTGTTAAGAGTTCTCTGTTCAGCCGGGCAGGTTGTCCTGTGACATTACAAAGATAAAACTTTAGCTGAGGCCGTTTCCCGGTATTCAACCGGGGAACGGTTGTTTAAGCGTTTAGTTTTTTAGGGGGAACGAATTGAAACTGACCTGCACGTTAGTTGAACAAAAGCAGCCGATCACAATGTTCGGCTGCTTTCTTGTTGTCATTATACGCTAACGTTTCTCGTTAGCTTCACCACCTGCGAGCTTCCTGAACAAACGGGGTGGGAAGATCATGCGATAAAGTAAGGACGGAAGCCGGGTTGTACGTGCAGCTTCCGTCCCGATCTTCCTGGCGTCTAACTCAAGTACCGATTTCGAATGATCCCCATGTGATGAAGTTCGTGTCCCGCGCAGACATACGCAAGGGCGCGCGCCGTAATGCTTAAGTTGCTGGCTTTGCCCCTGCGGGACCACGCCTCCGCCGGCAGCCCGCGCAGCAGCGTGATCGACGATTGACGTACAGCCCGGTAGTCTTCGGTCAATTGCGCAATTGTCCAGCTTCCGAAAGGAGGCATGAATAACTCCTGGTCAAAGCTGGGCAGAGTTGTCTGGTCCCCTCTTGAGAATCTGAGCAGGCGGTAGGTCATGATGCGTTCTACGTCCGTGATGTGGCCCACGACTTCTTTCAACGTCCATTTTCCTTCCGCATACCGATACGCGCCCTGGCTTTCGGTCAACGATGCCAGCAACTCTGTCATTTGCTTTTCCTGAATTAGCAGAATATCGATAATGTTACCTTCCGGCACCAACCGGATATACTCGCCGAAGTCCCCGGAGTATTCTTCTTCAGATGGTCTTTGATTCATACGTGGTCCCCTCTCTATGTAGATATAAAAAATCATAGTACCCGTCTTAATTATATGATATCGTCCCTTTAATTTGGCCTCCTTTTAAATGTCTCTTCTGAGTAAGTAGTTAAACTAACCTGCCCGTTAGTTTAAGGATTAACGGGCAAAATAACGATTAGATCTACGCCTATTCGGCAATAGGAACATGTTCTTGTTCAACACGGTAATCGGTACAGGTTCTTGTCCTTGGCTTGGGACAAGAACTTGTACCGATAAAATAAAAAAAGCCGCTTAAATAGCGACTTCAATGAGAGTATCTTCTTGTCCCATGTCCCATTTCGATCGTCGTCAGCGGCTTGCTCGTCGTATCGTAGAAGACGTAAACATTCGGTGAACTGGCAAACGTTAAACACGTCACATCGAAAGCTCCGAATGAAAACTTGCTATTCAACACAAAGCAGTGAGTGACTTTAGAGTGCCCAAAATCCAACTTATTTTTCTATATTATATGTCATTCCATTAAATGTCCTCTACCAATACACTAAATAACAAGCAATTTTAGCACCCCTTAGAATGTACAGCGAGCAAAAAGCCAACGATAATAACCATGAACGGTGGACTTGTGTCGCCTTCGGAGGTGTATCTCAATACTCCGTACTCCTCTTTGGCAGTGAGACTCTCAACCTCGTGTAACGTTGAACTTACAATTTGGTAAATGATAAGGCCCGTGGTTACTAGCCAGGCAGCAATATGTGTGATAATGTGTTTTGTAAATTTGACGCTTGTCACCTTTCTATATACATTTTGGAGAGATAGATTATATTACGAGAGTAGTCAATAACCTTGTTAATTATTCCATATTCTTTTCCGCACCTAGTATTATTGGAAGCTTCGGCGGTACAGACTACAAAGTCCCTTGTCCATTCCTTCTTTGTGACGTTCCTAAAGTTTTCCGGGGCGGATATAATGCGTGATTTCTTTCTTATGCTCAGTCAAAAGTCTATTACCCACAATCACAGTTAGAAAAAGCGGTTCAGGATCTGTTCGATCTCATTTGGCTCTGTGATCTCAGGACCGAAAGCAGCTTTAGGTTGTTTATTGTTATTCCAAGGCTCCAACGTACAAGCATCATGAACATTTGCTATTTTCCAGGCCAGTGCATTGGCAAAGGTTGTACCTGTGTTCTGTCCATGAATATGATTAATCCATATTGGTTCGTTGATATGAATGAATTCCCTGGGAACCTTAAATGCATCGCGCCAGGTATAACGGGCCGCTTGTCCTCTCAAATACTCATCCACTTTGATAATAGTTACACCGTAGCTGGGAAGCCAGAAAAAAAATTTTCCCAGCCGCTTTTGTACCGAGTCGTAGATATAGCCGTATTGCGGTATTAAGGCAACCGTATCTTTGTGAGGTTTATAGGCGTGCAGCTTTTTGATGAAATCTTGGTGATACATATCGTCACTGGACAGATACACGCGGTACAAATACTTGAACTTTTCAATATCTCGGATAATATGAGACTGGTAATCTTTAGGTGTTACAAAGCAGATATTGGACGGCAGGGAAGGATACTTTTTAAGTATCTCATTTATAAGCTTCTCTGACATCGGGTCATACAGCACATAGCAGGTAAAATCCTGAGAAGATTGAAGGAGTAGGCTTTTGAGTGCATATTTCATGAATAAATCTATTCTGTATTCTATCCATCGCATAGTCAGTCGATCCGCTGTCGCTCCCCAGTTATTAAAGAGCATTTCAACAATGAGTTTTTTTTCCTTAGACACGCGCTTAGCCCTCCTTTGATGTTCATGAATGATCTAGGATGTAGAGAGCGGATATTTCCGCTCTCTTTGAATTCATATCAAGTACACCTTTGGTCAGACCATGAATTCCCGTAATACCTGTTCTATCTCGCCTCCATTCAGCCGATCTTTAAGTGGAACCTTTTTTACCGAGGTATTGCTGGAATGAACGACATTGATATAATTGCGTGGAGCCAGCAACTCATGTGGCAGATCGATGACGTTCCCATGAGTGCCTCTGCCCGGTAACTTGATGCGGTATCCTGAGGCGTATTGCTCCGTTTTATACAGATACACATAGAACTGCGGTGAACGATGGAACGTCGGTGCCATCTCATTATTGACGCTGTCCCACAGATATCCGTTCTGGTTGATTAGTGCTATCGTCTCTGGCTTTGGCTGCACGCTATAAAGCTGCTGGACAAACGTTCTGTGGTACAGGTCATCCGAATCCAGTCTGGCAATATAGATATCTTCATGTCCTTCAGCAAAGGAGAGTATGGCGCGAACACTCTCGATATGCGTACCGAAACGGATATTGGCCGGCAATGGTTCCTGCTCTGCCAAAATTTCCTGCATCAAATCTCCTGATTCCTTCGAGAGCTTTACTACGGTCAGGAAATCCTGGTTCGTCTGTGCCTTGAGACAGTTCAGCGTGTATCTGCGAAAAATGTCCATTCTCCGCTCCAACCATTCCCTCGTCAGACGCTGCGGGTCAAAACCGTAGTTGTTGAAGTTAATCTCAATCACGACTTTTCTTGTCATATTTCCGCCTCCTCTTAAAATCTTGTAACCCTTCCTGTCTAAACGAACTTACTGTCTTCATCCAATCCTATCACTCTATAAGTTATGAAAAACTAAACAGGACGAAACGGACACTTGAACTGATCTTGATGAAGGTATGGGGTGAATACCCCACTAGTTTAGACCGAGTGTAAAAAATTGCATGAAAGCTTCCAATTTTACAGCACTAAAATCGAAATGGGTCACCATATGCACCTACTTTACAATCGGCTCTCTCTTTCTGTACATGTTAGGAAGATTCTCCTATCCGATGTAACAACATGGTAATTAAATCACAGTACATGAAAAACTTTTGCATAAGCTCCTACTGTTTGGTGCAATGTAGTGATACAGAGATTATAAAGATCTTATTACAACCATGGAGGGATCGTTTTGGCTAAGAGCAAACAGCAACAAGAGGCGCATGGAATCGGACAGATCGAACAGCAGCTGAATCATCAGATGGAGGCGGCTGCAGAAATTCAAGGACAATTGAAACTCGACCAAGAAATTAAAAAAGCGACGCACCGTCATCTTGATCAATCAAACAAGCTTTCAGAATAAGGAGAACTCTCATGAACAGACAAAGAGCGATTGAAATTTCGGAATCGGCCATTATGAAAAATGTAACTTACCAGGATGCCCCTATCGTAATCCAGCATGTGAATGAGGATGAAACGGCTCGAATCTATCCGATCGGAAACTCGGAGCAGGAAATGACCGTTCCTTTGTCCAGTCTGACTGAGAATCCTTAGAATGCTACGGATTAGGAACGCTATCACCTTTTCAACACACCCTTAAAACTTATTGGTGTACAATAAAACCGGAGCGTTTAAGCTCCGGTTTACAAAACATCTGATAAATTTATTTCATCATTAAAATGAATGTGAAGGCATCGATTTTTAAATTGTGCTATTCATAGTCTATTTTAAGAAGAACATACTCTTTCTTTGCCAGCTTAAACGGATTGAACAGCATACAGCCGTGCTCGGCGCGAATTTCCCTTCTGCAACAAGCGCTTTTCCCCATCCCCTGTGTAGCCTAATTCGCTTTCTCAATCCATTACTGTTTCATCTCTTAAACGATCTGACGAAGTTGGACGTTATAACCGGACGTATAGCTCAAGCGATAGCTATTGCCCAACAAAACGATGAAACGGCTAATCATTATCCGATCATGTAAATGTTTTCGTTTCTGCACACAAATGTATCAATGGTAATCCGCTATACAGTCGATTTTCATTACACAATTGTATAATCATTAATCGGAACCAAATTCTTGTCCTCGGCTAGGGACAAGAATTTGGTTCCAAAACAAAAAAGTCGCCAAAATGGCGACTTCTTCAGGATAACTGTTTCTCTGGGCGAATTCTGAAAAACCTATGCTAAGTAAAGCTTTGAACTTTAGTAAAAGTATCGATATCCCCCTTGATAAAATCCTAAATGAGCGATTAGTTAGACAATAGTTAATTTAACTCAATTTGTATTTTTATCGTTCTTTACTAAATCCATGGTCACTGCAATTTTGATTTGATATATTTTACTGAGTCCCTTATATAAGCAATAACGAATATAAGGGATTTTGTACACCAAAAAAGCTACTGCATCACGATTCGGATCCAGTAGCTCTACATTCTTGATTATCCGCAGCAGGAATTTGATCCTACCTTTTCGTTTTTGAAGGAGAGCAGCAATTTGTAGTGGCTTCTTTCACTTGAACCGGTTCACAGCAGCTGTCCGTGCTACTAGCGCCTTGACTGCAAACCCCCGTCTCCGGCAGTTCCAGTTCTACTTTTTGTGCTGACTCCATATCTCCCACTAGTGCTGCTACAATGGATCTGACTTGCTCATATCCCGTTGCCATTAAAAAAGTTGGCGCTCTTCCATAACTCTTGGCACCTGCGATATAAAAATCCTTTTCAGGTTGGCGCAGTTCTTTTTCGCCATGTGGTCGAACTGTACCGCAGCTGTGCACATTGGGATCAATTAATGGCGCAAGCTCATAAACACATTCTAAGCTTGGGTCCGTTAATACCCGCACTTCTCGCACCATCGATAAATCAGGGCGAGAACCTGTGTTACCTACAATTTCATCGATCTGATCAATAACCACTTGTTCATCTTTAATGGTTCCGGAAACCTGGATCTGTTCACCTTGTTTTTGAAGCTTTTCAATATGAAATGCTGTCAGGACCTTTACAGCACCGGATTCAACCAATTTTTGAATCCGAGTACCCAGTTCACCTCTTGCCTGTAGCCCATCTAATTCTCGCCCGCCATAAACATCCTCGATATTTGATTTGCGAATAGCCCAAATAATCTCAGTCCCCGACTCCTCATTTTGAAGCTCGGCAAGTTCAAGCAACGTGTTAATCGCAGAATGTCCGCTTCCTACAACAAGCACCTTCTTGCCGCTATATCGATTTCCCTCTTTTCCTAATACTGCAGGAATACCGTATGAAATGTGGCTATGAAGCGCTTTTTCCTCTTCTGTAAATATACCGTCTGATCGAAGCGGGTTAGGATTGGACCATGTCCCAGAGGCATCGATAACAGCCCGCGCTTCATAAATAAACGAAGATCCGTTTTGTTCAGCATGGATCACAAACGGCAGTTTCTCACGTCCACTTGTTTTCACTTTGCTTAACCCTTTGCGGCTGATCGCAGTAACTTTCGTATTCAAATGCACATTTGGACTTAATTCAGGCAGCGCAGCCAAAGGTTTTAGATAATGCTCAACAATGTCCTTACCCGTTGGGATCTTTTCGTTTTGTGGAGCAACCCAATTCACCGATAGCAGTAACTCTTTAGCAGCTTTATCGATGTTATACTCCCATGGCGAGAACAGTCGTACATGTTCCCATTTTCGAATGTTTGCCCCAACTTCATCTCCAGCTTCAAACAACATAAATGGCTCACCTTTTGAAATGAGTTGTGCTGCTGCCGCAAGACCAATCGGTCCAGCTCCAATGATCGCAACAGGTAAGTTGCCCTTCTCTTGTACTGGTGCTTCGCAGCAGTTCACATGGTTCACAGGAATATTTTTAATCATTTTTAGTTTCCTCCTCTTAATTATTTGCATTTTGCAAATAATATATTAAATAAAGGGGATAATTATTTATTATCCCAGTGGTGTACAGCATACGCTGGATTTCGCCATACTTTCGTTTAGCAGTTTGACGGCGTTGATGACCATATCCCGTTCAAATTCAGACATATGCGAAAAGACTTCTTTTAAATAATCATTCATCTGCTCATCAATGACCGTAGCAACAAACTTACCTTGTGTAGTCAAGGATAATATGTAAATCCGTCGATCTTCAGGTAAGGGTGTTTTTTGAACCAAACCCAACTTTACGAGACTTTGAACCTGGCGGCTAAACGTCGTGATGTCAATGGAAAGTGCATCTGCCACTTGCTGAATGGATGGATTATGTTTACGATCAATTTCATAAATGATATGACTCTGAACAAGTGAAATATCTAGCCCTCCTGCAGTGCAACAGTTTTTATCCAATAATCCAAAACGCCGTGTCATGATCTGAAACATCTCTCTTACGTTGCTTTCCAATTACCTCACCTCTTGTTATAGTTATACCTTCATTATTTGCAGATTGCAAATTTTTTTTTTATTATTCGTCTTCTTTCCATTTCAAGTTACATTGTGATATATAAAAATATACAAAAGTAAAACGAAGGAGTGATCAACATGGTAATTCTGCGGCAAGCTACCGAAGTGGATCTGGGAAGCATTCTGACTATTTATAACCAAGGTATTGAAGACCGCATTGCCACGCTAGAAACAGCAATCAAAGATGAAGCTTACATGTCTGAATGGTTTAACAAGCACCATGGGCGTTACTCGGTACTTATAGCCGAAGAGAATGATCAAGTGGTCGGATGGGCTTCTATCAATCCATATAATGCTAGAAGCGCGTATGATGGTGTCGGTGACCTCTCCATTTATATTCGTCGTGATCATCGCGGTAAAGGAGTCGGAAAACAGTTACTTCAGAAATTAGAGGAAATCGGTAAACAGAATAACTTTTATAAGTTTGTTCTTTTCACCTTTCCATTTAATACGCTTGGTCAGAGCCTATATCATAAAGCTGGATACCGGGAAGTAGGTGTATTTCAGAATCAAGGCTTTCTGGAAGGAAAATTTGTAGATGTGATGGCTATGGAAAAATTATTATAAGTAGCCGATGGTTCACGAATTACTCGAATACGATACATTAAACTAACTTGCACGTTAGTTTAATGAATTGAAGGGCAAGATGACGATTAGATACACGCCTAATCGGCATTCGGACTATATTTTTGTTCATTCCAGCTATAGTACAAGTTCTTATCCTTGACTTGGGACAAGAACTTGTACCGATAAAGTAAAAAAGCCGCTAAAATAGCGACTTCTGATGTTCTTATCCCTCGACATGATCAATTAATGGTATGATTATAATATCCTATTTTTGATTTTTTTTATTTTGCCGACCGGTCGATAATTTTCAGTGAGGTCCAGCTATGGAGCCTGTTATTCGAGAACTTAAAACCCGTTTTGAAAGTCTGAATCCCTTTGAAATAGAGCAATCTGAATACCTGTGGTCCAGCGGCGAATTGAATCTGGCAGCGATCCGCAACAAGCGGCCGAAGCCCTGGAAACAGAGTTCAGACGCTATGATTCTCAAGCCATGGCGAACGACGAGTTCTTTTGGCCGATGCGTTTATACGAGCTTTCCGACGACCTGTTTCCGCTCAATAATTTGCGTATAAACTTTTACCAATCAATCCTTGACTAAACGAAATGAGTACGTACCAGTCCGTAAATTGCTCTCCATGAATGTTGCTAAAATGTCGTATTTTTCGTTTTTGTTTATTGTAAATAATCTTCTCAAAAACGAAAGCAGCGGCCATTTATTACTTATTCCTTAATACCTAATAGTTCTTTACTTTTGGAGATGATTTCATCATTTTCTTTATTTTCTTTTTTTAACATGTTGTATTTATACATCAATTCTTCCCTTAGTGGACTATCTTGTCTAGTATGTAAAACATCTTCGTTTCGCCATATATCAAACCAAGGAATGGCCTCATTCTCTACAAATAACAATATTTGATTTGCACATCTAAGGATAGAATCCTCATCTTTATGATATCTAAAGTTATAATGTATTGAATATTCATTTTTATATCCATTTGCTTGAATTCCATTTAAAGCTACGTAGTCCAGATCATCTAATAGAAATCGTATCCCCGTATGTACTCTATAGAAGGGACCAGATGTCAATTTATGCAGATGTATAAACTCAATTCTATCCTCGTATAGTCTTGTATAAAAGCTAGGCTTCGTTCTAAAAAAGCCATGAGGCAGTAATAATTCTCTTAGTTTCATTTTTACGAGTTCCCCATGCTTTTTCTCAAGCGACTTATCTTTCATTGTGAATTTCCCCTTCTTAAGTGACTCGACTTGTCTCATTTATGATTACCTTTAGAAAGAGTATCCTCCAGCATTTAAGTACTCCTGGTTCCATTCGTGTACAGGAACCGGAGCAATGCAATTCATGTAATACTCCTTATACTTATCCAACCCGAAATTAACAGAGTATGACCAGTAAAGCCTATGCATCAGATCTTTAGCAGTATGTAATGCGGTTAGTTCATAACGCTCTAAACGTTCAAGTGAATTCATGGGATAGATATCCGTTTCCACGATAGGATTGCCCATCCCCATATCGCCAATTTTGGGATCTATGGACACCAGATTGAATCGACGATTCCCAAAATCCTGGCTAATATAATGTTTGGGTAGTTCCACATCTGTTTTAGGGATCATTGCTGTATCCTTCAATTTTTGCTTTGCTACCAACTTAACAGCTGACTTCAACACACGAATAACTCGAATTTCTTGAATATCCTGTAATTCAACCTTATCCCATGCTGAGATTGAATTCTCCAAAAAAATATTAAACATGATAATATAAGGCTTTTGGAGTAATTGAACAACTGTTGAAACTGAGTCTGTCACAGGTACAAAATAAATATCATTTTCTTTCCAGCTGAATCGATTTAACATAATGTCTCACGCCCCTTTAATCCATTTTTGTAATGTAGAAGAGATCCTTTTCTACTAGTACATCGTCTTCGGAAAGTTTAAGACATGCCTAGTCTTGTGCACCACTTGTAGATTTTCGAAGTTTATTTTAGCCTATATGATTTTTTAAATGTAATAGCCACATGGACTTCATTCGCTTGTTTTCAGCAATATTCTCATAGAGGATATGCTCCTTTCCTGCTTGATTAAACCAGTTGCGTAATGCTGCAATCCTTCCTTTATTAAAATCAATAAACCGAAAATCCAATTGTTGTAAGTACTTCATTTCAACTAAAGCCTCTAAATCCTTGGCTTTAATACTTGTGGAAATTTGCCTTAGTTCTAACATTTCAAGAAGTTGTGCTGACCACAAATGATCTATATGTTTTAACGCTTTCATATTATCCAGTTCCAGCTGTCTAAGGTTATGCATTTTAGAGAAATCACATAAAGCTTCCACCTTAGACAAAGATAATCGTAAATAAGTAAGATTATGCATTGAAGCTATATCATCCAAATTCGTTAAGTTACGTATATTAGCTAAGCTAAGTATTTTAATAGTAGAATTCGCAAGTACTGCAAGGGATCCTTTCAAGGTACAATCATGTATAAATAGACACTCCAATTGGGTTAATCGAAGAACAAAATCAACTTCATGAATAGTAGTACTCAAAATGAGTGTATCAAGTTCAGTTGCATCGCCTATCGGCGTTAAGTCTGCAAATTTTCCATTTAACGAGAGATATTGAAGATTTCTAAAGTTTGAAATAAAGTTAATGTTTACCGGCATGGTACTTGTAATTGATAAAAACTGCAATCGCTCTAGTTTACCAAGCATACTCAGATCAATATGGTGAAGAAGATTTAATTGTAAAGCTGTTATATGCTTTAAATCAGCTATAATCTGTAATAATTCTTCTGTGTAACATCCTTTCATATCAATTTGACGAACAGATAATACTAAATCCGGACGTTTAGCAAATACATGCTTATCTAACTCTTCTAAATCTTCGAGCTTATCTATATCAATTACAAATGAAATAAGCGCCCGATGTCCCAGTTGCTTAATCGCTTTATTCATTTTCCCTTTAGTCCAAGGTGCACCATGCATAGAACTTGTCCATACATCTCCCATATTGATTCCCCCAATCCTTTTTTTGCTACCCATAGTCTATCTAAAAATGATCGTTAATCAAGCTATCAGAATCTCTATCTGGGATAGTTTTAATTTTACTGCATTTTACAGGGAATCAATATGGTGAGCAAGTTCATGATTTTATTAGTTCTTTAACATCCTACAAGGTTCATATTTAGATCGTTAGCACAGCTTTGCCTGTAAAACGGCGATGGATTAATTGACGTGCCACGGAATCAATCTGCTCCCAGGATTCTTGGACCGCGATACCCGTCTGCAATTTCCCTGCTCCAACCAACCGAGTGAGCATGGCAAGATCTTGCGAAGGCGCATGGTGGTTCATTTCTTCACCGAGAAAAAAGCTATACAACGTCCTTCCGCCTAAACCGACCATGTGCAAAGTAGAGGTATCTGAAGAAGAATGACCCAGGGATACGCAGACGCCTTGTGGGATCAACTGTGGGAAAAGAGCCGCGAGTGTATCTCCGCCAACGGAATCGATGATAAAGTCATACGGGCCATTCGTTGCGATGGCTTTCGTCACGTCTTCCCCAACAAGGACTTCATTTGCGCCAAAAGCCATTGCTTGCTTGGCCTTGGACTCGGAACGTGCAACGCCGATTGTATAAGCTCCAGATAAGGCACTCAATTGATGAGCGAATGCACCGACCCCTCCGGTTGAACCTGTAATTAACACTCGCTTGCCTAGCAAGAGTCCTCCTTTACGCAAGGCGTACAGAGCAGAGAGGCCTGCAACTGGTAAGGCAGCAGCTTGTTCGAAGGTGATCTCATCTGGAATTTCAGCAAGAGTCAGGGCAGGTACCGCGATTTGCTCCGCCCAGGCTCCCGTTAGCAATAAACCGACTACACGGCTTCCTTTCTTCGGGCCGACCCCGTTTAAGGCCTCCTGGCGTACAACACCGGAGAAATCCCAGCCGGGCCTGCTCGTTTCCTGGCGCAGGATGGCATCGACGACTTCGCCGCGATTAAGCGAGAAGGCTTTAACTTCCACGATGGTCTCCCAAGGTTGTGCTTGCGGTGTTTCTACTTCCTGAATAGTGAATGGATTCTTGTTGTGCGGGTTGACAAAAATCGCACGTATCATCATAATTCCCCCTTTTTTCAACACATGGTGAATTGGTATACTTTGTAGTATATCCGCAGGAATTTCATTTCCCAAGTGCAGAACTACACCTGTTTTTTGAAAGGGGAGAACAACATGCCGACATCAAGTCAAGATAGTAGTGCTGCTGAATTAAAGCGTGTACTAGACACGATTGAACGGCTTCGGATACAGCGGCAACAGAACCCGGGTAAGATTGCCTCCCGGATCCAGAACATGAAGCGATATACCCAACAGGAATTGAATGATGAGGCTTGCGGCACATACAAAAACTTGCTGACAGGACGTTCACAGCGCTTGCCTGATCGTCAAACCCTTATGGACATCGCGAATTATTTGGATTGCACAGGCGAAGAACGGAATGATCTGCTTCTATCCGCAGGTTATGTACCGATTCCCCTTCCCTTATCTGGCCGACAATTGGACCGGGTTCTGGACCAAGCCAGATCCATGCTGCATCAGTTGCCTTATCCGGGGATGATCGTGACCGATGTGCTGGATATCGTCGGATTTAATGAGGCTTTCTGTAATTTGTTTGGTCTGTCCAATTTTGCATCCAATCCGCCTAATATGATTGATCTTCACTTTAATGAGGCTATGCCTATCCGAAAGGCTTCTTCCTTTGACGAAAAGTCACAGGCCCGCTGGGAATCCCATGGAATTGTTGGCATTCAAGCCTTTAAGAGCCACCACCCAGCTCTATTTATTGACCCTAAATATGCGCGTTTTCATAGGATGATGGATAAATACGCAGAGCTGCGCGAATTTTGGAATAGAGAGGCATGGACGATTGAGCAGGATTTAAATACGGCGAAACACTTCCTCGCAAGGCAGCCGTGCTCAGCAGAACGTAAACCTATTCAGTATAACCAATTACACCTTGCTGTGACCTATCAAGCTTACCCGCGAATCGAATTCTTTGTACCGGCGGATGAGTCCGCACGGCAAGTGTTTGCTGCTTGGGGTTGTGCTACTGATTGCTCATTTAAAAGTTGGCGCTAAGTATGATATAAATGGCCATTTGAACATGTGAAACAGTTTGTATCTTGAGAAGGCCAAGTATGAAAGAGGGAGAAGGAACGTACGCATTAGCTCAAGAAAAGAGTAGATGCAATTCCTAATAAATTGAAGGACAGAAATAGCAAGCCGTGCAAGAAATGCCGACAGCTTGTTATCTTCTACCCCACACCCAATCAACTAACTTGGCAAACTTGAAGATCGATGATTAAAGTTATAAATGCATACGAACAGTAGCTGGTGAGATAGAACAGAAAGGAGCCCTCGAATGATGGTTCCTTTCTGTTACAACACTTTTCAAAAAAAATTATATTGTGCTTTTGAAGACTAAACAAAACCTCCGCTCTTCACTTTACCACTAATAGTGATACGGTTCACCGCGAATGATCTTCTACTATCCTACCGTTAGCTTAATGAATTAAAGGGCAAATTACGATAATATATATATCTATTCCTGCGTTTCTCTCATTCCTAGTTTACAATTCCCTCTAATCACCATACAACTGGCTGCAAAAATCACAGTATCTTTACTTGTTTCATCTATCTTCTGCATTACGGCATAGCCATGGAGAGGTTGACGTAATGCATGGTTTCAGACAAAGGTAATAATTTTTGCTACATATCCGCACCCTCTATTCAGTACGACTATAGCTATACTGAATAGTCAACTACAAGGAATTCACATTTGTCAGATAAAGCAATCTGATATGTTGAGAGAATAACTGAGGCCCACACTAATATGAACTTGCATTTATAAACCGATCGGTTTATACTGATACAAACGGTATAGAAAGCGAGGAAAATGTAATGAATAATTTAACTCCCCCATTCACTCGTGAGACAGCAATCCAAAAAACGCGTATGGCCGAAGACAGCTGGAATAGCCGAGACCCTCAGCGTGTCTCACTTGTGTATACTGAGGATTGTTATTGGAGAAATCGGAGCGAATTTATAACAGGCCGCCAAGAAATTGTCTCTTTATTAACTAGAAAATGGGCAAAAGAACTGAACTACCGCCTGATCAAGGAGCTTTGGTCATTTACGGATAAACGTATTGCCGTTCGATTCGCATATGAATGGCATGATGATAGCGGCAATTGGTTTAGATCGTATGGAAACGAGAATTGGGAATTCGCTGACGACGGCTTGATGAAGCGTAGATTTACTTCGATAAATGACATGCCGATTAAGGAAGAGGAACGAAAATTTCATTGGCCTCTCGGCGCGCGCCCTGCTGAACACCCAAGCCTAAGTGAGTTAAACCTATGACTCGCACTGTTTTTGAAAAATCTGATGTCATCCCTCTCATTACTGAGGTATTTCGTGAATTAGGTTATGAGGGGGCATCTTTGAGTAAAATTACGGCCCGGACGCGTCTATCTAAAGGAAGCTTATATTATTTCTTTCCGGGTGGAAAAGATGAGATGGCTGCTGAAATTCTTGCTCATATTGATCAATGGTTTATCAAGAACATTTTTGAACCGCTCGAACAGAATGAACCCCGGGCAGCCATTGATCGTATGTGGCAAGAGGTCGATACTTATTTTCAATCTGGTCAGCGTATATGCCTAATTGGTGCATTCGCATTGGACGATACAAGAGATCGATTCGCTGCTGTAATTCGGCAATATTTTATACGATGGATTCAAGCCTTAAGCGCGGCACTAGTTCAAACAGGTATCTCCAAAGAGACGGCTGAACAAATTTCAGAGGAAACAATTGCTAGTATCCAAGGGGCATTAATTCTAAGTAGAGCACTTCATGATGAATCCTATTTTGAACGTGCTTTGGCAAATTTATCACAACGAGTCTCAACTTCTATTTCTAAAAGCAACGCTGGTCACTGACGTAAAAGTGTTTTTAGTAAAACTGGTTGAATTTCTTCACCCAAAAAACAAGTGATTTTTTCTTAACGATTCCTTAGAGACTTTATAGGGGGGCAATACCATGAGCAATGTTGTCGCAGATCAATTGGGATTTGTTCGCCATCAGGCAGTTGAATATGTGAGGACTATAAATGACTCTGCCTCAGAAATCATTCCACCAGGTTTAAAAAACAATATAAAATGGAATCTAGGCCACATGTATGTTATACATGAAAAGTTCGCTTTCCAACTTG
Organism: Paenibacillus sp. FW104-T2; assembly: GCF_058789975.1. NCBI lineage: Bacteria > Bacillati > Bacillota > Bacilli > Caryophanales > Paenibacillaceae > Paenibacillus > Paenibacillus sp. FW104-T2. The sequence continues at coordinate 16,636 of NZ_JBYTCE010000038.1, forward strand.
CAGGGGAAGAAACCAATTATCCTGCTAATTTTAGCAAGTGGTTTGATCCAGGAACGCAACCGTCTGACTGGAATATAGAGCCTCCATCGTTGTCTCAAATAATCGATTTGTTAACTAATCAAATTAAAAGGGTTGAATCGGTACTTTCAAGCAAATTGAAAGAAGAAATCAAACCTCATTACAAGTCTTCTACAGGACTTATCTTTTCAAACGTAGAAGAATTACTGGCTTTTCTGATTTACCATGAAGCAATGCACTTTGCAACAATTAAAAATATCAAGAGCATAATTGACAGTTTGGATTCGTAAAGAATCTGTTAAAAACGAATGTCTCACTATGAGATACTGAGTTATCTTATTACATTATTAATTAGTGTCATTGCATTAAACGAACAAACCGACCTTAAATTCGACTAAAAATCGGATTAAGGTCGGTTTTTATAACTTCACCTTTCTAATCAGAATGGGAACATGTTTTTTCCATTCAGGCAATCTATTTACACGTTTTGCACTGCCAATTCATAATAACTTTAAGCCTTGCGAAGCATTTGTCTCTCGCTTAGCTGTGAAAGCATATCCTTCGTCATGGCCTTCAAGTCGTAGCGGGCATGAAATCCCCATTCTGTTTTCGCTGCCGTCGCATCAATGGAATGCGGCCAACTATCGGCAATTGCCTGTCTTTTCGGATCAACCTCATAATCGAGGACAAAGCCGGGTAACTCTTCTCGAATCGCTGCAGCGATTGCCTCCGGATCCACGCTCATTGCAGTAACATTAAATGAGTTTCGGTGCGTCAACCGGGATGAATCCGCTTCCATTAAATCGATGATTGCATTCAGGGCATCGGGCATATACATCATGTCCATGTTTGAGTCCTTGGCAATATAGGATGTATACCGGCCAGTCGTTACGGCTGCATAATAGATTTCCACCGCATAGTCTGTCGTTCCTCCGCCGGGAGGCGTCATATAAGATATCAAACCTGGGAAGCGCAGCCCTCTGGTATCCAGGCCGTATTTGTGAAAATAATAATCACAAAGCAGTTCACCGGACACCTTGTTTACGCCGTACATCGTATTGGGCCTCTGGATCGTATCTTGCGGGGTATTGTCTTTTGGAGTCGAAGGACCAAAAGATCCTATGGAGCTTGGAGTGAACAATTGGCAGCCGAGCTCTCTGGATATTTCAAGTGCATTCATCAATCCGCCCATATTCAAATTCCAGGCAAGCAGCGGTTTCTCCTCTGCGGTAGCCGACAGCAGCGCTGCCAGATGGATGACAGTATCCACTTCGTACCGCTTGGCGATTTCGAACATCGCCTTATCATTCGTCACGTCCAGCAGCTCGAATGGTCCGGATCGGGTAATTTCGTGGGCTGATGGCCTGAGGTCCGTAGCAACAACGTGATCCGCACCATAAATCTCACGTAATTTCATAACTAACTCAGAACCAATTTGGCCCAGTGCTCCAGTCACCAAAATCTTCTCCATAAGGCATTCCTCCCGAAATAGATTTCCGCAAATGCATCTAAATCAGTTTCATTTCCTTGCCAACTTTCTCATAAACAGAGATCACCTGGTCAAGCATCTCCCTAGTATGGGCAGCCGTCGGCATGTTCCGTATTCTCCCGGTCCCTTTCGGGACTGTCGGAAATACGATTGCCTTGGCGTACACGCCTTCTTCATAGAGCCGTTTGCTGAACTGTTGAGTAGTTACTTCATCGCCAATGATACAAGGTGTGATCGGTGTTTCGCTTTGGCCTACATCATATCCAAGCCGTCTCAAGCCATTTTTCAGATCATGACTGTTCTCCCATAGCTTCTCGATAAGCTCCTTGTCATTCATCAAAATATCAACAGAAGCGCTACAAGCAGCGATTGCAGCTGGAGGTAGCGCTGTCGAGAACAGAAACGGACGACTTCTCTGCTTCAACCATTCGATTAGTTTTTTCTTCCCCGCCACATAACCGCCGACAACGCCGATCGCCTTGGAAAGAGTACCAATTTGAAAGTCAATGCGGTCGGACAATCCAAAATGTTTCACGGTTCCTGCTCCTGCTCCCAGAACGCCCGAACCGTGTGCATCATCGACATAAGTAATCAGATCGAATTCTTCTGCTATTTCCACGATTTCGGGAAGCTTTGCTATATCACCATCCATGGAGAATACGCCGTCGGTAATGACCATAATTTTCTGGTACTGACCGGATGCCTTAGCAGCTTTCGCCTGCTCTCTTAAATCGTTCATATCTGAATGCTTAAAACGAATGACCCTGGCTTTCGACAGTCGGCAGCCATCAATAATCGAAGCGTGGTTCAGCTCATCGGATAAAATCGCATCATGCTGGTCCATCACCGCGGATATAGCAGCCATATTGCAATTAAATCCCGATTGATATACGATAACGGCTTCTGTTTTTTTGAAACTTGCCAGCTTTTCTTCAAGTTCATTATGCAAATTCATCGTGCCATTAATTGTTCTCACAGCCCCTGCGCCTGCGCCGAATGTCTGCGACGCTTTAACTGAAGCATCAATCAGGCGAGGGTCTGTTGCCAATCCCAAATAGTTATTGGAAGACAAATTGATTAGAGACTTTCCATCGATAATAATTACCGGACCATTTGCACCCTGGAGCGTATCAATGACGTTATATAGACCTTTATTCTTTAGATCTTCGATTTTCGAACTTAAAAATTGGTCCAATACTTGACTTGACATTCGATTCCCTCCTCGATATACGATTGTCCTCACACAGGAGACATTTTATTCTTCGAAAAACCTTGTTATAAAGGGGTTTAGACTGATTTCAATGTAGCATCTTTTTTATTCATTGTACACATATGGAGGACAAAAATCACAAAAATACGCAAATATACATAGTGATTATCCCCCATCCCCAAAAGCAATCGCTATCAAATTTTTAAGCGCTTGCCGAGGTTAGGCTCCCTTGACCACTTAGATAGTTATCTAATCGGTAATCGGACTATGTTCTTGTCCATTCCGGCAATCGATACAAGTTCTTGTACTTGGCTCGGGACACGAACTTGTACCGATAAAATAAAAAAGCCGCTAAAATAGCGGCATTAATGGGAACATGTTCTTGTCCCTCGACATATTAAAAAGCATATATACAAACGTAAAACTTCTCAAGATCACCCCATTCTTCTGATATTACATGTGTAAACTTTAACTCTGGAACTATCAAATGTCCATCTTCCTTTTCCATTTAATTCGTACTGCTTTAAAATAACCTGCCCGTTTGTTTCAAACGCATTTACTGTGTAAAAAATCAGGCCCCCATCCACATCGGACGGATCCCAACTTCATTTTATAACTCCTTGGCAGGCCTTTAATCTTCTCAAAGTACGGGGTCAACTTAAAAACGCCGCATAAGTCTGTGAGTCAATAGCAGGGTTCCGTCCCAGCTTTTCTCTATAACTCAATCTATCTCCATTAGGCATCAAACCGTTTTAACTTCAATCGTCATCACGCCACATTCTTTCGTTAAAAATCCCCAAGTTTATTTATGAACTTTACGGATAAAATGACGCTTGCCACACCCAATACACTGAAAATGACATATAGAAAGTCCGGACTCAAAGTAATCCGCAGCAGCCCGAGAAAATTAGGAAACTGCATCAGGAAAACTGCACAAATGACTGTCGGGATGACCGCCCTCTTCCAGATTCCGAACAAAAATAACGGAATTAATGAGGCAAGCGCTGCGGCGATGGAGTGTATAATCATTCGGATCGCATAGTTCGTCAAATCAGCTGCTGTTGGCGTTCCCCGAATAACATCCATAACCTGGTTGAGCGCAAAGGTCACAATACCACTAACTCCAAAGGACACCAGGGTACCGATGAAAACCGCCAACACAATAAACAGCACCTTGGCCATAACAAGTCTTTTTCGGCTGAGTGGATATCCGAATGATAGAGCTATCGTCTTATTCTTGTATTCTTCAATAAATACATGATTGATCAGGGACGCTCCGAACAAAATAATCCCCATCTGAATGGCTATCATCAGGTCCAAAGCCGCAGCATAACTCTCTCCAAAACGAACGTTTGGCATATCGGCAAAAACGACCTTGAGAAAAAATACCGGCAAGAACATGAGTATAAGCCAGTACGTTATCGCTTCACCAATCACTTTCTTACGCTCCAGCTTCCTCCATTCCAGCTCGATTAATTTCAGCATATCGGATTCATTCCTTTCCCTGAATTTGATGATAGAAATAGTCTTCTAATGTACTGTTAACTTTTTGGATCTCCTCGATTTCAATCTCATGCGCAATCAGCAGCTTTGTAATTTGACTGGTCGATACGTCCGTATCATACACTCGGATTCGCTGATCTTGGACGATTTTGATATTGGATATTCGAAGCTCATGTTCAAGTAAAAAGGCGGATTTCTGCACGTTCGAGGTTAAAAGTTCAATATAGCCGGTACGCTGCCTTCGAATATCGGATAATGTGACTTCGTCGACCAATTGACCGCGTTGAATAACGCCGATTCTATCGGCCACCTGCTCAATTTCCCCTAGGATATGGCTGGACAGGACAAACGTAATCCCATATTCCTGGTTCAGCGTTCGAATCAAATCCCTCATGTTTTTAATACCGATCGGGTCCAGCCCGTTCGTGGGTTCATCCAGCACGATCAATTCCGGTCTGGTGATTGCGGCCCTGGCAATGCCAAGACGCTGCTTCATGCCAAGCGAGAAATCCTTCACTTTTTTATCTTCAATCCCTTCCAATTTCACCAGATCCAAGGCTTTACGTATTGCTCTCTTATCGTAATAACCCAAGTATTCGCAATGAATTTGGAGATTCTCCATGGCCGTCATGTGCTCAAAAAATATTGGATATTCAATAATGCTCCCGACCCTCTTGAGGCCCTCTTTCGAGGTTTCTGAAAATTTCTTACCAAACAGCATAATCGCACCGGATGTCGGAAGAATGAGTCCCGTCAGCATTTTCATGATGGTTGTTTTACCTGCGCCGTTAGGACCCAACAAACCATAAATCTCGCCCTTTCTTACATTTAGATTGACACGTGATACAATGGATTTCCCTTTTACGGTTTTGCTCAAATCCGTAGTTTGAATAATGAAATTCATGAGGACCACCACCTGTGTTGACAATTTGATTTCTTTTGTTATTTATCTCCATCTTAGACCAGAGAATGGACTTATTCCTTTCCCATTCCTTACATGTTTCTTAAGAATGAAGTGAAAAGAGGGCGGCTGAAATAAAAAAGAGACGTTGAACAAAAGAACAACATCTCTTGGATGAATCGCTAGAAGGGTAATTGCTTGAATTTGCAAGTGAAAATGGTCTTTTGGTACGGCTCCGAGCTGCTTAGACTAATCCACCCGTTCATTTCTTCCGTTAGGCGCTTGGAAATACTGAGTCCCAGGCCGCTTCCTTGAAATTGCGGATTCCGTGCATCGTCCAAGGTATAGAGTCTTTCGAATACACGTTCCTGATGGATCTCTGCAATCCCTTTGCCCTGGTCCCACACGTCTACGACCACGTACTTCCCTTCTTCACGAACCGTTAACCCGAACACACCGCCGTCGCTTCCATACCGAATGGAATTTGATATTAGATTGCTTAGTATTCGATGCAGCGCATCCTTGTTACCATGAAAATAAAAGGGTAGCTCCGGTATGTCTATCTCAACCCGAAGATTTCTGGAAACCAGCAGATCGTAAAACTCAAGAACGCTGTTCCGGCAAACCTCGCTCAATGATATTTTGCTAAGCGGAATATCATAATCCTCCGACTCGATTTTGACAAGATCGAAAAATTGGTTAAGCAAGGTGATCAGACTGTTTACTTTTGTATTCAACCGCTGAATGACTTGCTCTTCTTCTTGTGCGGTTAATGCATTTTTATCATTCAGTTTTTCCGTGTACCCGAGAATCACTGTTAGCGGCGTCTTCAAATCATGAGACATGTTCGAGATCATTTTTTTTTGGCTGTCCTTCGTTCTTGCATAGTCCGCAAATACCTTTTGTTTGTTATCCAGCAGACGGTTAATTTGTGTGAGCAGCTGCCTAACGGCATGGTCGCCTGTGGGTACTAACACTTTCTCGGCCGTATTCTGGTCCAAAATATCGGATATTTTATTCGTAATCTCCAGGATGCTTAGATTTCGCTTCTTTTCTCTATAAAATAGCACTCCAATAATTCCAACCAATACGGCAATAATGACGGATAAAAGAAGGACCACGTACTAATCCCCCATTCTATATCCGATTCCCCAAATCGTCCGAATGTATTGCGGAGCTGATGGGTCCTCTTCGATTTTCTCCCGGAGTCTCCGGATATGTACATTAATTACGTTCTCATTCCCGTAATAATCTTCTTCCCAGATAAGTTGATAAATTTGCTCCTTGGTGAACACCCTGCTCTGATGGGTTAGGAACAGTTTTAAAATATGGAACTCCTTGGCAGTGAGCGGCATGCTTTTTCCTTTTACCTTTACGGAGAACGAATGCAAGTCCAGAATGAGATCCTTAAACGTAATAACGAGGGGCTCGCCAGGTTTGTTTTCCGTTTCCGCGTATAACGTTGCCCTCCGAATGGCCGCCTGAACCCTGGCTGTCAATTCGATCATGGAGAAAGGCTTGCTTATATAATCATCCGCGCCAAACCCAAGGCCCATGGCCTTGTCTAGGTCGCTGCCTTTCGCAGAAATAATCAAGACAGGAACTTTGCTGGTCTCTCGGAAATGTTTGAGTAGTTCCATGCCGTTTACCTTGGGGAGCATCAAATCGAGCAAGATCAGATCGAATTTCTCTTTTTGAAAAAGCGCGAGTGCTTCTTCGCCATCGCGTGCCGATGCTACGCTATAATGATCCTGTTTTAGCTGTTCTTCAATCAACAGATGGATGTCGTTGTCATCTTCAACGAGCAGAATGCGTTTTTCCATATCCTAAGACCTCCTGATCATGCTCTGATCCATTTCACTTCACGGTTCAATTGCGGTCCCTAAACCAAGAGCCTGCTTTCGATTTTAGCACAAATTGGCATATTCTAGTAATCAATCTGGATTAAGAAATTGCAAAAAACTCCCTCATCATGCCGTGGCTTAATTGGTGAAACAAATAAATCCGCGGATTTTTAATACCATGTATGTTGACGAATTTGCTACTGTTTTTGTTATTTAAACCTTGCAGCAACGTGATCAGATTTCAGAGAATATTTCGAAGGAGGTATGTTTTCTTTAGAACCATAGTTAGTTGAGGTTTGGT
>NZ_JBYTCE010000039.1:0-20616 GCF_058789975.1 Paenibacillus sp. FW104-T2
GTCTTATTTTCTATATTTTTCTAGAAAAGTGCTTGTACATATCAAATGGTGACGATATACTATTCCATAAAAATCCAGTTAAATTGCAATTTGGTTATTACATGTAATTTTAAAGAGATTCTTACATCACTCGAACAAATCGCAAATGAACGTTTCATTCACTCCCTGGCAAGCTTTCTGCTAACGCTCGTGATTACCCTCCTATATGAATGCTTATCGACATTCACTCTCATGTTTGGGCCTATAAATCTTCCATTTCTAAACTTCCAAGACTTACAATCTGCTACCGTTTCATATCGCCTGTGTAACCAGACCTTTAAAGGAGGTGAGGCTCTATGTAATGATTCGGGCGTCTATTGGTGTCCGCAAAAGGCTGTAATTCCATTTTGATTTTAATTGAGAAGGGCTTAAGCATCAAAATAATCCAAAAACCGGGTAAAAGGAGTGGAAAAGTTTGATTAAGAGTAATCGGTTACGCAAGCCCATCTCCATGGGCCTCTCGCTTCTCCTTGCATTTTCGATTGTACATCCGGTTTCAGCTGAAAACTCCACATCACAAAAAATCGACATGAAATCAAGCCTGGCCAAGGTCTCGACATCCAAAGTCAACGCGAAATTGACCAAACAGTTTGAGGATAGCGACTATGTCACCTATCTCGTGAAAATGAAGGAGCAGGTCGACACGTCAGCGGTCTCGAAACAGGCCATGGAAAAGGCGACGATCGAGAAACAGACGGCTTCAGCGACCAAGCTGTCCGTACGCAATTCGGTTGTCAGCTCTCTCCGGGAAACGGCTTCGCGGACGCAGTACACGCTCGAAAGCTATCTCGAGAAAGAAATTGACAAAGGCAATGTCAAAGAATATAAAAGCTATTTTATCGTCAATTCACTCGCCGTAACGAGTACCAAGGAAGTCATGGAACAGATTGCTCTGCTGCCTGAAGTGGAGAAAGTTCTCCCTAACGAAACGCGTTACTTGCAAAAAGCTGAGGTGAACAAAGAAAAGGCAAGTGCAGCTCCGGCTGCAGATCCTGCAAAAACACCGGTCAAGGAAGATGCAGCAACTTCCAAGGACTCGGCAGCTGCATCAAAGGATAATCTGGCAACAGAAAATGTCGAATGGAATATCGATTATATCAATGCACCCGCAGTTTGGGAGAGAGGAATCGATGGAACAGGCATCGTCGTTGCCAACTTGGATAGTGGGGTTGATTACAATCATCCAGCTCTTCGCAGCAAATGGAGAGGACTCGATGCCTCAGGCAATATCGTCGATCCAGAGCTCAGCTGGTATGATCCACATAGCAACGCTTCCCTGCCCGCCGATGAGGATGGGCATGGTACACACACGATGGGGACAATGGTAGGTTCAGAAGAAGATGGCAGCAATCAGATCGGGGTTGCTCCAGGTGCCAAATGGATCGGTGTACGGATATTTAATCCGGAGACCACGGATGCCATTATCCTAGATGGTGGACAGTGGCTGATCGCACCCGTGGATGCCGAAGGCAACCTTCACCCTGAACTCGCCCCGGATGTGGTTAACAACTCCTGGGGTGGCGGTGCAGGACTGGACGAGTGGTTCCGACCTATGGTACAAGCCTGGCGGGACGCACAGATTTTCCCCGAGTTTTCTGCCGGTAATGTGAGACTGACGAATCCTGGTGGCCCGGGTTCGGTCGCGAACCCTGCCAATTATCCTGAAAGCTTCGCCACAGGCGCTACGGATATAAACGGTAATTTGGCTTCCTTCTCACTCCTTGGTCCATCTCCATATGACGAGATTAAGCCGGAAGTTTCGGCACCAGGGGTCAATATCCGTTCCTCTGTTCCAGGTGGAGTATATGAGGGAGGCTGGGACGGAACATCCATGGCCGGCCCGCATACCACAGCACTTGCAGCACTACTGCTTCAGGCCAATCATTCCCTGACTGTAGATCAGCTGGAACAGATCATTATGGATACAGCAACTCCAAGAACGGATAGTCAATATCCAACATCGCCAAACAATGGCTATGGTCATGGCATTATTAATGCGCTGGATGCTGTTGGCTCTGTACTTGAAGGGATCGGAACAGTGTCGGGACGAGTGGTTACCGCAGGTGATGATCTGGAAGAACCGGTACTCCAGCATACACCTGTGAATTCAGCTTTTACCGGACTCGATATTCCGCTGACGGCTCATGTAACGGATAATGTGGGAGTGGTCTCCGTAGAGGCTTTTGCCAAAACGACGGGAACAAGCCAGTATGTCTATCTGCCGATGAACCGCATAGCGGGGGACAGTAAGGATGGAACCTATTCCACGTCCATTCCGGCATTCCTGATTGAACCTGCAGGTGTGGAATATTATATCCGGGTTAACGATTACGGCAACAACGGATTTGACAGCCAGGTGTACAAAGTGGCTGTGTCCAATGGGGTCCAGCCTGGATATGTTCAGGATTTTGAAGAAGATCAGTTGGGCTTCACAACCGGCGGTACAGGAAGCACATGGGTTTGGGGTGCGCCAATCAGCGGACCTGGCAGTGCAGCCTCCGGCGAAAAGGTCATTGCCACCAACCTGGAGGGTACTTATGCAGCCAATAGCAACGCTTATCTGCTTGCACCACCTATAGATCTAACCGAAAGTCCTGAAGGGGCATTACTCTCGTTCAAACACTGGTTTGATCTGGAGAGCAATATTGACTTCGGTAAGGTATACATCGCGACGGAAGACAGTGACTATGTATTTGAAGAGCTGTTAAGCTTTACGGGCACAGGCGGTGATTGGAAGACTCAATATGTGGACCTGCGTGAATATGCAGGACAACAGGTGTTCATCCAGTTTAATCTGACCAGTGACAACACTGTACAGAAGGCAGGCTGGTATATCGATGACTTCTCTGTACAATCACCAGATGATATCGCTCCGGGTGCACCTGTAGAGCTGAGCGCTACAGCTGACGTTCTGGGTAATGTGGCGTTATCCTGGAATGGACCTGACGATGAGGATCTGGAATCTTATGTTGTGTATCGTTCGGCAACTTCGGGTGCCGAATACGAGGCGATCGGAAATACAAGAGCAACAACATTTACAGATACAGCTACAGTAACGGATACAACGTACTATTACACGGTCGCGGCTCTGGATTATAGCGGCAATGAGAGTGAAAAGTCGAATGAGGTATCCATCTCGGTTGAGGTGCCGGAGGACATTTACGTCGACCAATTTGACGGTAGTGACGATAATGGCTGGACCCATTCTGGAACGAAGGATGAATGGGAACGTGGGATTCCAGTTAATGGACCAGCGAGTGCCGTTTCTCCGCCAAATGTCTGGGCAACTGATCTGGACAGTACGTATGAGAATGGTTCAAACTATTCACTGGTTTCACCCGTTGTGGATTTGACAGATACCAATGATGCTACCCTGACATTCAACCACTGGTATGAAATTGAGGGCGGATATGATTTTGGCTATGTGGAAGCTTCATCTGATGGTGGAAGCACATGGTCAGAGCTGGGCAAGTTCTCTCATAATTCGAATGGCAAGCAATGGACACCGGTCTTTTATGACCTGAGTTCGCTGACTGGAAACGAAGTTCAATTCCGATTCCGCCTGACCTCAGATAGCAGTGTGGTCAAGACCGGTTGGTATATTGACGATTTCCGCATCTTGAGCATTGCTCCAGAGACGGTTACACAGGATAGTTCGGTAGTGCTCAGCAGTGACAAGCCAAAACCGGAATATGACAACTCCTGGTACAAGGTTACACGAACCGATAAGGCTGAATTCAATCAATCTAAGCAGCAGCCTGAGGCTGAGAAACCGGAAACAGGCTCCGTTAATCCACAAAGCCTGCCTGCAAGTGCAACGGTTACGGTAATTGAAACCGGACGTTCGGTGAAAACAGATCCATCCACAGGGAAATACAGCTTCACACATGTGGCGGGTGATTATACATTGAAAGCGGAGGCTTATGGTTATTATCCGCGGACACAGGCAGTAACCATTACCGATGGTAGTGATGCAAAAGCCAATTTCAATCTGGAAGCTATACCTCATGGTACGATTGAAGGTATCGTTACGGATGAACGGACAGGGGAACCTCTGGCTGATGCTTCCGTTCTGGTACTGGAAGATGCCCAGATAGGTGAGGTTCGCACCGGGTCGGACGGCAGTTTCGTACTGGATGTGCTGGAAGGAAGTTATACCGTCTCCGTCAGAGCTGCAGACTATTACAGTAAAACCGTTAATGTGACGGTACCAGGGAATGGTGCTGCGGATGCAAGTGTGGCATTGAAGCCGTTTATTGGTTTCCCTGGAGAAATCGCATATGATGACGGTACAGCAGAGAATGCAAGAGCCTTTGTAGCCGCAGATAATGCCTGGGCGGTCCGGATGACACCTGAGCAAGCAACCGCTCAAGTAACAGGCGCATCGTTCCGGTTCTGGAACACAGAGTGGCCTGTGCCTGGTGGAACCACATTCCAATATGCTGTCTATGATGCTTCCGGAGCGGATGGAGCACCGGGGCGTTTGCTGGCAGGACCGTTTGAAGGAACAGCACTGCGCAACGATCAGTGGACCAGCGTTGAATTCCCGGAACCGGTCATCACGAGCGGAGATTTCTATATCGTGTATATACAATCCGTTGCAGGAACAAGTGCTCCGGGACTGGCTACCGATGAGAACGGAACCAATGCCGGACGAAGCTGGCAGCGCGTAAGCGGCGCATGGAGCACAGCACCGTCAGAAGAAGGTAACTATATGATTCGGGCGGTGGTGAGATATCCGGTAAATGCACCTGTACTTACGGCACCAAGCAATACGTATTCCAATAAAACGACATTCACCGTATCAGGTACTTCTCCGGCGAATGGAGCTCAGATCAAAATTTATAATGGCAAAGATGTAGCAGGGACAACAACGGTAAGTAACGGAACGTTCAAGTTTGACGCCAAACTTCGTTCAGGAGTCAATGCCTTTACTGCAGAGGCAATCATCGATGGTAAAGTAACGGATCGCTCACTTCCTGTTGTCATTATCCAGGACCTGACGCCGCCGCAATTAACTCTTCTTACGCCTGAGGAAGGAAGCCGAACCAACGCTGAAGTGGTGCATGTTACAGGCAGCGCAGTGGATCAATTCCTCAACAAGGTTACCGTAAACGGCGATACAGTCAAATTGGAGAAAGACCGAAGCTTCAGTCATCGTATTCTCGTCAATGAAGGCGAAAACACGATTACGGTCATTGCGACGGACGTCGCGGGCAATAAAACAACGGTAACCCGTAAAGTCTACGTGGAAACAACGCTGCCTGAGTTGACCAATATTGCACCTGCTGAAGATGTGCGAATTGCATCCGGAGAAACCGTAACGGTCTCCTTCGACAGTGCTCCAGGTCTGCAGGCTTCATTCCGAATCCAGCTGCCGCTGAATCTGAATGCAGAAGGCGGATCGGAGATTCCACTGGTGGAGACAGAGCCCGGTCATTATACGGGCACATATACTACACCTTCCTCGTTAGTCCTTGAGGGTGGAGTCATTGTTATTCGCGTTCAGGATGCAGCGGGCAACAAAATCGAGACCGAAGCACCAGGCCGGTTATATGTAACTGCCGGGGAAGAGAACAGCCCTGAACAGGAACCGGAACCGGAACCGGAACCGGAACCAGAACCAGAGTCACCGACCGAAGCTAATTTGCTTCCTTAAATCTCGAATAATATCATGAGTCTGTTATTTGATCAAGATCAGGTGCCGTGCATATGCATGAGCACCTGGTTTTTTTAATTTCCATGGCAAGTCTTGTAATCCAAACATTACGGCTTCTAACACGCAATATCGTGGAGGGACTGCCTTCCTGTTTTGTTGAGACCGGGATGTCGATTCCTAATAGGATGTCGTAATTTTATATATTTGTTGTCGCTTGTTTCTATTAAAATGAAACGAAGTCTGTGATAACTTATATTTAAATGTCAGGATATTATATACTAGGAGGTAAGACATCGTGACCATTCGAATTGGTAAAATCAGCTTGTGGCATGTGCATGCATGGGATTATATCAAACAAGTCCAGGAACATGAGGATACTGAAATTGCAGCCGTATGGGATGACAATGCTCAGCGCGGGCAGGAAGCTGCCGAACGACTGAATGTGCCTTACTTTTCATCTCTTGAAGAGATGCTGGCACAGAAGGATATCGACGCCGTGATTGTGGATGCACCTACTCGTGACCACCAGGACGTTATCACCGCTGCTGCAAGAGCAGGTAAACATATTTTTACGGAAAAAGTCATTGCTTCAACGGTAAAAGAGGTGAATGCCATCCTGGCTGAAGTCCGTGAGCAGGGAGTCAAGATGACCGTATCCTTACCTCGCTTAAATGATGGATATACGCTAACCATTCAGGATGTGCTCCAGCAGGGTTTGCTCGGAAAAGTGACTTATGTTCGGGTTCGCCTGTCTCATAACGGAGCGATTGCAGACTGGCTGCCACAGCATTTTTATAACTTGGAGGAATGTCAGGGAGGTGCTATGATTGATCTGGGATGCCATCCAATGTATCTAACCAGACTCTTTCTGGGCCAGGAAGTGACAGGCGTGAGTGCCAATTTCGGCTATGTCACTGGCAAAGAGGTAGAAGATAATGCCGTTGCAACCCTATTTACGGATTCTGGAGCGATCGGCGTGGTTGAGGCTGGTTTTGTGAACAGTTACTCTCCATTTACCATTGAGGTTCATGGAACGGAAGGGACCTTGTTGTATGGTACACCTGACGACAGGCTGCTGATCCGGACCAATGCGGGTACAGAGGCGGTTAAGGAGTGGACTGAGCTTCCGTTGCTGGAGAAAAGAGAAAGCGCATTCAGTCAGTGGGTTTCCCATATTCAGCATGATTCCCTGGCTGCTGAGAATCTGCAGATTGCCGCCGAGCTGACACGCCTGATGGAAGCTGCCAACACCTCTGCCAAGGAAGGACGCAGGATCTCCCTCAGTGATTTGCAAGCTTAGGCTGGTTGGGGAGGTACGATATTGAACCGATATCCTTTTGAAAAAATGCTTGAACGACAGGATCTCCTTGAGCGTTTGGACATAACCATTGCTTGGGGACATTACGAAATACGGGTTTTACGATTTCACTTGACGTCATTCCCGGCAGGTCGAATCGTTGATTTTCATAACCATGCGGAATTTGAATTTCATTTTATACCGCGGGGCAAGGGGAAAGTTATTCTGGGAGACCAGATGCATTCCTTGTCCGAAGGCATGCTCTATTTGACCGGGCCTGGCGTCGTTCACTATCAGGAGGCCGATGCCGAAGAGGACATGGATGAACTATGTCTTCATGTGGATATTGTCGAGCAGCCCAGAGAGGATGTAGATCCTTGGGAAGCCGCAGAATCCGAGGAGACGATCGCCAAACTCAAGGCGCTGCCCCTCGTTCCGGTGCATGATTATCACCGGGCCATGAACTGTTTTTTGGAAGCGTATGAGGCTTGTGATCGTAAACTGATCGGGTATTACACATCCATTAAACAGCTTGTGATCAGCATTCTGCTGAGAACCGTTCGTGCCCATGATAACGGCGAAATCCGGGTTGAAGCACCGGAACGGGATATGTCCATGTACAGGTATGAATATGCTGTGCAGTATATGGAGGCCAATTATTCCAATGTTGTCACACTGGAACATGTGGCAGAGAAGCTACATATCAGCACCAGACAACTGCAGCGGATATTTTATCAGGTGCAGCCAGGCATGCCGTTCAGCCGTGTGCTGGAAGATATTCGCCTTGGCGCGGTGTGCCGCAATCTGGAGGAGAGCAACGGATCGATTGAACAGATTGCACTTGTCTCCGGTTTTACCAATGCCAACTATTTGCATGCCGTCTTCCGCAAGCGCCTGGGAATGACCCCGTCCGCTTTTCGGAAGATGAAACAAACCAAATCAAAAGTGAGGGTGAATGGATATGAGTAAAGTGTATCGGATTGGAATTGTTGGATGTGGCGGGATTGCGAATGGCAAGCATCTGCCAAGCTTGAGCAAGCTCGATAACGTTGAACTGGTTGCATTCTGTGATATTGTTCCTGAACGGGCTGAGGAAGCCAAAGAGAAATATGGCAGTGCCGAAGCCGAAGTATATACGGATTACCAGGAGCTGCTGAAGGATGAAACGATTGACATCGTTCACGTACTCACACCTAATATTTCGCATGCCGAAATCTCCATTGCTGCACTTGAAGCCGGTAAACACGTCATGTGTGAAAAACCGATGGCGAAGACATCCGCTGAAGCACAGAGCATGCTTGAAGCAGCTGAACGCACAGGCAAAAAGCTGACCATTGGATACAATAACCGCTTCAGAGAAGACAGCTTGTACCTGAAGCAGATGTGCGAAGCAGGCGAGCTGGGATCGATCTATTTTGCCAAGGCACATGCGATTCGCAGAAGAGCCGTACCGACGTGGGGTGTTTTCCTCGATGAAGAAAAACAAGGCGGCGGACCACTGATCGATATCGGTACACACGCATTGGACCTGACACTCTGGATGATGGACAATTACAAACCCAAAGTGGTTCTGGGCACGACGTATCATGAGCTCTCCCAAAAGGAAAATGCAGCAAATGCATGGGGCCCGTGGGATCCGAAGAAATTCTCGGTTGAGGATTCGGCCTTCGGCATGATCGTAATGGAAAATGGTGCGACCATCATGCTGGAATCCAGCTGGGCACTGAATTCGCTGGATGTGGATGAAGCAAAATGCAGTCTTAGCGGAACGGAAGCCGGAGCCGACATGAAGAATGGCCTGCGCATTAACGGCGAGAAATTCAGCCGTCTCTATACGAATGAGATCTCGCTTAGTGCAGACGGCGTAGCGTTCTACGACGGGAAGTCGGAAAGTGCGCCGGATGTTGAGATGAGAAAATGGATTGAAGCTATCGATAAGGATCAAGAGCCTGTAGTTACACCTAAACAAGCTCTGGTTGTATCGCAAATTCTCGAAGCTCTCTATGAATCTGCCCGCACGGGAAAAGCGGTGTACTTGAACGAGCAAAACTAATTCTTTCGAAGCAACACCAATTAAACGATGGGAAGACGCTGCTGTTATTTGGCAGCGTCTTTTTCGTTATTAAGTTAAGCATTTTCGTCGGAATAAAAAAATATTTGTGATATTTTGAAAAAAAATTATTGCATATCTGTTTACTCGGAATTATATTATGAATAAGAGTTTAATGGTATAAGGTTTAGACATTATATCGATCGGAGTGTTGATATGTTCAACCAAGCGACTTTCCAGTTTGAGAAAGTTTCTGCAATAAAGGTCAGTGAATTTATCAGAGAACAGTTAGAGGAAGCTATTATTCTTAAAGAAATCATGAGTGAAGATCAGCTCCCTTCGGAACGTGAACTTGCCGAAATGTTCAATGCAAGCCGAATTACCGTTCGTGAAGCCTTATCTGCTCTTGAGCGTAAGGGATTGATTGAAAAACGTGTTGGTGCCAAGGGAGGAACATTCGTACTCCCCATCACGGCTAATGCACATAAAAGAACCAAGGAAGAAATCATGCGTGACTGGGATCAGATGTTACATGTGTTTGAATATCGGACAATCGTGGAGCCGGAAGGTGCTTTTCTGGCTGCTGAGCGGATCACCGCAGGCGAACTGGAGCTGCTGGAAGGTTACATCAAACAGAGTACCGAGCCAGAATGTACCCGGGAATGGTTCAGGGCACTGGACGTCAAGTTTCATCTGACGATTGCCAAGGCGTCAGGGAATCCTTACCTGGAAACGGCAGTCAGACAGATTCGTACCAAGATCAATCCTGCGCTGGATCTGATGCCATACGACGAAAACATTCGGGTTCTTAATCAAGGGGTACATACCGAAATTCTTGAAGCACTGAAATCCCGTGATCCGCTGAAGTCACGAGATACGATGAAACGCCACATTGCATATTCCGCTGATGCCATCTATTCAAGGTTGGTCACAATGGAACAAGAAGGAGATGAGCACTAATGGAACAAGCAAAACTTTTTGAACTAGCACAGCAGCTGCAGCCGAAGCTCACGAACTTGCGTCGGGACTTCCATCGCCATCCGGAAATCGGATATGAAGAGGTGCGGACCTCAGGCATCGTGGCAGAGCATTTGGAAAGTCTGGGGCTCGAAGTCATACGAAACGTTGGGAAAACCGGAGTTGTAGGTTTGCTCCGTGGAGAGACTGACGGCCCAACCATTGCACTCCGGGCAGATATGGATGCTCTTCCGATCCAGGATCAGAAATCGGCGGAGTATCGTTCCCAGGTTGAAGGCAAGGCTCACTTGTGCGGTCATGATGGTCATACTACCATTTTGATGGGGGCGGCTGAACTGCTTACCGGTCTTGGCAGACCGAAGTCGGGTAACATCAAGTTTGTGTTCCAGCCAGCAGAAGAGGGGCTAGCCGGTGCACGGGCCATGATTCAGGACGGTGTACTGGAGAATCCGAAAGTGGATGCGATTGCAGGGCTGCATGTGACGCCTGGCCAGGATGCGGGTACCGTTGGTGTGAGTAAAGGGGTTGCTTTTGCTTCAGCAGACCGTCTGGTAATTCGTGTATTCGGCAAAGGTGGACATGCTGCACGGCCGCATGAAGGCATCGATGCGATTGCCGTATCAGCTCAGGTCATCACAGCGCTGCAGAATATCGCCAGTCGTTTGGTGGATCCGCTGGAGCCCGTTGTAGTCACCATTGGCAAAATCACTGGCGGGTATATGGGCACAGCCATTGCGCCAGAGGTGGAGATGATCGGTACGGTCCGCACACTGTCACCCACTCTTCGTGAACGCATGCCTGCATTGATTGAACAAGTCGTTAGCGGGGTGTGCGCTTCCTTCGGCGCAGGGCATGAAGTTGTTTATGGCGATGGATATCCGGTCGTGGTGAACGATCATGCGATGGTGGATTTGCTTACCGAAACTGTCGATGGATTGGATTGGGCAAAAGGATGGAGCAGCATTCCGCCTTCTACCGGCGGTGAGGATTTTGCCTTCTATTGCGAACAGATTCCTGGCGTTTTCTTCCGTCTTGGTTCAGGCAATGAGGAAGAGCGGACAAGATATCCGCTGCATCATCCGATGTTTGATCTGGATGAAACGGCAATGCCTTATGGTGTAGGCATGCTGTCATCCATAGCACTTGAGTTTTTGGCAAGACACACGACTTCTGAGGGGGAACGTTCCAAATGAAAAAAAGACAATGGACTGGCATGTGGATTACATTACTTGCTGTAGCATTGGTGCTCAGCGCATGCGGTGGAACAGGTACAGGCACAGACAGCAACTCGGCATCAAGTGGAACCGAAGGCGGCGGAGCTGCCAGCACAACACTTACGATTGCAGCTGCTACCGATATTGAGAGCTTCGATCCGCATAACAACAACAATACATCCAGTGAGGCGGTTCTGGTTAACGTATTCGATTATCTGATCAAAAACGACAGTGAACAAAATAAAGTGCCTGGACTTGCTGAATCTTGGAAACAAGTGGATGACACAACCTGGCGCTTCAAGCTGCGTGAAGGGGTTACGTTCCATAATGGCGATCCATTCACTTCAGCAGACGTCAAATATACAATCGAGCGTGTAGCCAAAGATGAAACGCTTAAACAAAACAGCTATTTCAAAAATATCGTTGAAGTCAAAGCGGTTGATGAGCATACCGTGGATATCATTACGGACGGACCGGATCCGCTCCTGCTTAACCGCCTCTCCAAGATGGGAGCAGGCATCCTGCCTGCCAAATATATCGAGGATAACGGCATGGATGCTTTCCTGAAACAGCCAGTAGGAACCGGACCTTATAAATTCAGCAAATGGACCAAAGATGATCGTGTGGTACTCGTGAAGAATGAGAATTACTATGGCGATGAACCGAAATGGAATGAAGTCGTATTCCGCGTAATCCCTGAGGCTTCCACACGGGTATCCGAACTGCTCGCGGGTGGAGTTGACGTAGCTGCATCAATTCCATCTACAGACATCGCCCGTATTGAAGGTGAAGCAGACAAGAAAATTGTCAAAGCACCAATCCAGCGCGTGCTGCAGCTGATCTTCCGTCAGACAGAAGGCAGCATTACAGCTGATCCGAAAGTCCGTGAAGCCATTGATCTTGCCATCGACAAACAAGGTATTGTCGACAGCATTGCTGGCGGAGCAGGTATCGTCACCCGTACATCCGTAACGCCAGGTAACTTTGGTGCAGATCCTTCATTATACAAAACATCGCTTTATGATCTGGAAAAAGCCAAGCTGCTCCTGAACGAAGCGGGTTACGCTGAAGGCGAAGCCGAAATGACCATTTCCGTTTCATCGCAATATAAGGAACAGGTTGAAGTTGTTGCTGCCATGCTGGAGCAAGCAGGCTTCAAAATCAATATGGACGTGCTTGAGCCAAGTGCTTTCAGTGAACGTTACAGCTCCAAATCCTTCAAGGAAATCTTCATGATCGGTATCGGTAACTCCTTGTTCGACGCTTCCAATAACTACAACCGTTACATGTTGGAAGAAGCTAAAGGAGAATCGGATTACAATAATCCGGAAGTGGAGAAATTGCTTCAATCTGCACTCGTGAACATGGACCCTGAGGCTCGTGAAAAAGAGTACCAGCAAGTACAACAAATCTTCGCAGAGGAACGTCCAGCCGTGTATCTGTACCAGATGGAAGGGGTCTACGGAACGAATGCACGAGTGAACTTCACGCCGCGCAGTGATGAAATGTTCTATGCCGACGAAATTACACCTGCAGCACAGTAAGACCCGGCAGAAGAACTGGTCATTGCAACGATAGGCCGTGAACGGCAGGGACTGGGTAGACCAAGTTCCTGCCGTTCTTTTGTATCGCATGGAGGTGAATGAGGATGGGAAAGTACGTATTCAAATCTTTACTGCAAGTCATACCGGTATTATTTATTGTATCGCTGATTGTGTTTATATTGGTCAGGGTTACGGGTGATCCTGTTGCCCTGATGCTGCCCGAGACTGCCACAGCGGAAGATCGCGCGGTGCTTACAGAAGCGCTTGGGCTGGATCAACCGCTCTACACGCAATACATGAAATTCCTGGGCAGTGCATTGCAGGGCGATTTCGGTCAATCTTTTCGCTACGGACAACCAGCCCTGCAGCTTGTTCTGGAGAGATTGCCTGCCAGCTTTGAACTGGCTGTAGCAGCCATGTTTTTTGCCGTTCTGATGGCAGTGCCGCTGGGTGTCATTTCGGCGGTTAAACGTAATACGTTTACCGATCTGATCATTTCGGGGATATCCGTGATCGGCAAGGCGATGCCGAACTTCTGGATGGGCATCATGCTGATCCTGTTGTTCTCCGTTATGTTGGGCGTTCTGCCCGTTTCGGGTCGGGGTGGTCTGTCGCACTTGATCTTGCCCGCATTTACCCTTGGTGTAGGTCTGGCCGCACAGATGACTCGTCTAATTCGTTCCAGCATGCTGGAAATTCTAAGTCAGGATTATATTCGTACGGCACGCAGCAAGGGGCTTGGCCGGATGGTCGTGATTGGGAAACATGCGTTCCGGAACGGCTTGATCCCGGTTGTAACCATTATGAGTTTGCAGTTTACGAGTCTGATCGGCGGAACACTGATTACGGAAACGGTGTTCTCTTGGCCGGGGCTGGGACAGCTTCTGGTTGTCGCCGTTAATACACATGACATGGCGATTGTACAGGCAGCCGTGTTTGTCATTGCACTAATCGTAGTTATAACCAATATTCTGACGGACGTAGCTTACCGGCTGCTTGATCCGCGCATTAAATTCGACTAGAAGGAGGTGCAACCTATGACAGGGAGCAATGAAATGCCAATTCCGGGTGCGGAACAGGAGAAGGAGAGTTCACGTACGCAAGGGGGATTTCGCTATATATGGAAACAACTGATCATCAGCAAGACCGGGATGCTTGGCTCTGTGCTCGTTTTGTTGGTCGTTTTGATCGCCATATGTGCACCTCTGCTAACGAGTCACGATCCTGCAGCTGTCGATACGCTTAATCGCCTTAAACCTCCTGCCTGGCTGGACGGAGGAGCCTCGGAACATTGGCTTGGTACGGATAACCTGGGCCGAGACATGTGGAGCCGAATCGTGTATGGTGCACGCGTTTCATTAATCGTAGGTATGGGGGCAGTCATTGTCTCAGGAGTGATCGGAGCCATCCTGGGACTGCTATCCGGATTTTATGGGAAATGGCTGGATGCGGTTATCATGCGGGTGGGAGATGCCTTCATGGCCATTCCTACCATTCTGTTCATGCTCGTTGTGATGGCCATCGTTGGCCCGGGAATAACGACCTTGATCTTTGTCATCGGCGTAACCAACTGGGTTCCGTTTACCCGTATCGTTCGAAGTGAGGTTCTTAGCATTAAGGAGCGTGACTTTGTTCATGCTGCTAGGTCCATAGGAGCCAAGAATGGACGGTTGATTGTAAAACACATTCTGCCAAACATCCTGTCTTCCTTTATCGTCATCTGCGGTATGAACGTCGGAACGACCATTATTATGGAAGCTTCGCTCAGTTTCCTTGGTCTGGGCATTAAGCCGCCGGACGTTTCATGGGGAGGCATGCTCAGTGATGGAAGACAATATGTAGCCACAAGCTGGTGGGTAGCCACATTCCCGGGACTAGCCATCACATTCACAGTGCTTGGCGTTATTTTCCTCGGGGATTGGCTGCGCGATGTACTTGATCCACGTACGGAAACGAATAAAAAATAACAGGACTGGGAAAGGGGACCTTCATATGAACAAACGACCGATCATGCCGGAGGATTTATATAACTACCGTTCCATTAGCCAACCCGTAATCCATCCGAATGGACAGGTGGCTTACGTAGAGCAGACCATAGATCGGCAAAAGAACGAGTACAACACCCGGATCCGGGGAATCTCGCTGGATGGCAGCAATGATGTCGAGCTCACGAATGGCACCAAGGACACAGCGCCGAACTGGACACCGGACGGAACACGGCTTGCTTTCTTGCGTTTGGAAGAGGGCGGCAAAGGATTATGGACGCTTGCGGCAGGAGAGGACGAACCTGTTAACCTTATTCCGCCAGAGCGAAAAATATTGGATTACGCTTGGTCACCTGACGGCCAGTATGTTGCCTTCACCTGCAAAGTGCAGATAAAAGACGCAGTTGACAAAGATCAGCCGAAGAATGAAACGGCATCTGAGCTGCGTGGCAAAGTGTATGAACGTACAACGCCGAAAGCAGAGGGATCCGGCTGGTGGGACGGTCTCTACAGCCATCTGTTCGTTTATGATGTGGAAAGTGGAGAGATCACTTCAGTGACCACCGGACCTTGGAATGTCAGTGGACCCACATGGTCCCCGGATAGCCGGAGCATTACTTTTATCTCGAAGCAGGTGGAGGATAAGGAGGCCGATGCGGATCTGCTGTACTTCACTGACGTATACACTATTCGGCTGGGAGAAAGTGAGCCTTCCAAAGTGACAGACTCCAGTCTGCTGGTGAGCCAGTTCTCCTATTCTCCCGATGGTCAGGTACTGAACCTGATTGCCAGCGACCGGGAATTCGGCAGTGGCAGCCATAACAGATTATACACAGTTCCGGTTCAAGGAGGAACGCCACAGCCGATCACAACGGGACTCGATATGCAGTTAGGCAACGCGGCACTCGGGGATATGAAGTCCGCCAGTCCGACTCCATCTCCGCTCTGGGATGCCAACCATCCTGAACGAGGCATGTTTGTACTCGGTACGCATGATGGAAGCGTGGATGTATACCGCATCCATGAAAATGGAAACTGTCAGTCCGTGACCGGAAAAGGTGAAAAGGATGTGTACCAATACACATTGTCACCAGATGGAGCCACACTCATCGTTGCTGCTCTGACAGTCGATCACCCTGCAGAGCTGTACCGTGTGGATGTGGAGACTGGCGAAATGGTCCAGCTCACCCGGAGAAACGACGAATGGATCAACGCGCTCCAAGTGAATGTCCCTGAACGGATTGAATTTACATCCACAGACGGCTGGCGCATCCAGGGATGGCTGCTGCAGCCTGCGAGGCAGGATTCGAGTGCCAAAACTCCACTGATTTTGCAAATCCACGGAGGCCCGCATGCAATGTATACAGGCACTTTCAGTTTTGAGATGCAGACACTTGCAGCACAAGGGTATGCCATCTTATGGGTGAATCCGCGAGGAAGTATGGGATACGGACAGGAATTTACCAGAGCTTGCCGTGGTGATTTCGCGGGTGGAGACTTCCGAGATTTAATGGAGGCGGTCGACCATGCCCTGGACACATACGAAACATTTGATGAATCACGTCTGGGTGTTGCAGGCGGCAGTTACGGAGGGGTTATGACGAACTGGATCGTTGCCCACAGCAATCGGTTCAAGGCAGCTGTTACCCAGCGCTGCATCTCCAATTGGCTCTCCATGTACGGTACCAGTGATATAGGCATATCTTATGTGGAGGGAGTCATTGGGGGCAATCCGGCAGAGAATGCCGAGCTGTTATGGTCCCGTTCACCGCTGGCTCACGCACATAAGATCGACACACCGCTTCTTATCATGCATGGGGAGCAGGACTATCGGACTCCGATTGCCCAGGCGGAGGAGCTCTATACCACGCTCAAACGTTACGGCAAAACAACCAAACTGATTCGCTACACTGGTTCCAATCACTCGTTGCTCAAAAGCGGCAAGCCTTCACTACGTGTAGACAGTTACGAACAGATCAATGCCTGGTTCAATCAGTATCTTCGAGAAAAGAGGGTCTAAGCATGAGTCTGGTGCGGCTTTCGATTCCTGTAGGGATGCTGGTGGAGAATGTTCTGACGAGTGGTGAACCGATTGAGGGTATTATCGATCGTTTGCAGCGGAGAGATCTCGCACCTTTGCTGTCCAAGATCAAGGAACCGGCCATGGATTTGGAAGAACGGTTGCAGACGGCAGAAGAAGCTGCAGAGGATTGGGCGGAGGCTCTTCGCAGCGGATACGAGTTTAAGTTTTTGCATATTAACGGACTAAAAAGGGTGCTGGACTTTCGTTTTGATCGTAAGATTGATCGGGACTACAGCCAAGAGGAGTTAATGCTGCGGCATATCCAATTAAGCGCTCAAGAGATAGAATTGCTGCGCATGCTTATTGGCCGGCAGTGGGACGTTGTTGAAGAAGAAAATAATGAGGCAGGTGCAGCGCTCTCAACCGGTACTCTCACTCTCGTGGGGATAAAACTAAAATATCAATAATTCAACCTATATAAATTGCAATCTTATATGGAATGGTCCTGGAGAGGTTACCAGGGCTTTTTTTGTTTTGTTGAGCGAAAAGGCAAGATGCGTAAGATTATGCGCTGCATAAAAAAGGAACAGGATC
Organism: Paenibacillus sp. FW104-T2; assembly: GCF_058789975.1. Taxonomy (NCBI): domain Bacteria; kingdom Bacillati; phylum Bacillota; class Bacilli; order Caryophanales; family Paenibacillaceae; genus Paenibacillus; species Paenibacillus sp. FW104-T2. Next base: position 17,384 of record NZ_JBYTCE010000039.1, read on the forward strand.
ATTCAATGGGGCACTTATATTAGCCGTGACGGTTGATAGACAGGAACATAGTATAGTCTAACGGAAGAATAACACCTTTTCCTGCTGAGAAGGGAGTGAAATGTTTTGCCAAATAGTACAGGTCTTGTCTATAATCCCGTAGCTGGAGAGACGCAATCCACTCAGGTCATTGTAACTTGTATCAACGATTCACTTAATGCTCCCGTCAATATTGAACTTGAAGTATTCAGGTGGGACACAACCCAAACTACGCGCTTTACAGTTGGTCATGAGCTGTTTCAATTGGCTCCCCAAGCTACAAGAACATTTATCTATCCACTGATTAACGCTGCTTTTTTTGAAGTGCAAAGTGATTATTTCAGTGCTACAAGCACTATTATTCATGTGTATTCGGTTAACTCTACAGGTCAAATTATCCAGCGAATTCTCCAGTCGGAAATGACGTTAATAGACCGATTTACAAATATCCCTTAAAGGAATCGAGGTGAGCATATTGCCAGTAGTGAATATTACCGGTGCCTTGGGAGGCAACCAGTTTGAACCTTCCATTGCTGTAAATACGCTAAATCCGAATATTATGTGTGTTGTTGCTGTGGATACCAGTACAGGGCCCACGCTAACAGGTTTCTATCGTTCAATCGATGGTGGAAACACATGGTCGACTACAGTGCTTCCACAGCCAGCCGGATATTCCGGGGCAGAGGCACCTACCATTGACTATACTTTTCCAAGTACTTTTATAGTGACCGTTCATGTGTTCAATGGAATCAACGATGGGACAATCGTCAGTTATACTTCGTTTGATGATGGCGCAACATGGCAACCTCCCGTAATCGTGCAAGCAGGATATGGGACAATTGTTCATAATGATGAGCCTTTCATTGCCGTGGATCGGTCTCCAGGCAGTCCTTATCGTGGTCATGCCTACGTGGGGTATACACCCCTCGCGACAACATCGTCTGCTATTTTTACGCAGAGATCGGTGAATCAGGGTTTGACCTGGGAACCACCGGACAGACAGTCCAACCCACGTGGAATACATGACCGTGCAGCGTTAGCCGTTGGTTTTTCTGGTGAGGTCTATGCCGGGTATATCATTACAGGACCTGCCAGTCCTTCTGCATTACTGAGGATATCTTATGATGGAGGAATCAATTATCAGCCTCCCATTGAACGTCAGGCTACGTTTATCTCCTCAGTTGTACCAGCTCCCTCGCCATTGCCTGTGCCCAATTATGCTTTTCGAGTTCAAACCAACCTGTGTCTGGGGGCCGACATATCCATTGGACCGAACAGTGGAACCGTATACGGGGTCTGGAACGATGCCCGAAATGGTTACACGGATGTGTTCCTCAGCCAATCTCCCGATGGACTGCTCTGGTCAGCTCCTGTAAGTATAACGGGTGCCCCTCCAGGTACACAGAACTTCTTCCCATTTATAACCGTGTCCCCGTTTGCCGGAACGATTCGGGTCATTTATATGACCAACCGGATCGACGGATTCCTTCTGGATGTATTCGTTGCTGAATCTTTTAATGGTGGGGTTACGTTCAGTAATCGGAGACTCACGACGACTTCTTTTAATCCGAATGGAAATAATCCGGTTCCAACACCACTCATTGGGGATTATATTACGGCTGCTACCGCCGCTCCTGATAATCTGGCTGCCGTGTGGATGGCGACCACGCCGCCAACAGGAAAACTGGACGTGTATTTTGGTACGTAACCATGCTTGGGGAGCCTTGGCAGGTCAGCCAGGGCTCAATCTATAATTCTTTTCTATTAGCCTACACCTAATCTATTCTTCTACATATGATGAAAGATCATTCATAGAAGAGAGGTTAAGCCTTGAACAATACAGAGGGTGGACATGGGGTTTCCATTATTGTATGTACGAACCGGTCACAGTTTTTTGATAACATTCTGACGAATTTTAAGAGACAGCGGTACCGGAGCAAAGAGTTGATTATCATTCTGAATCATGACGGCATGGATCTGAAATCATATCGAAACCGTGTTCGAGGCCACGCCAATATTCATGTATATCAGGTTCCTGAGAGAATCTCATTGGGACAATGTTTGAATGCAGGGATTGAACGTGCCCGCTTCTCGTTAATTGCGAAGTTTGATGATGACGATTATTATTCTTCCTATTATTTGAAAGAACAAGTAGGTGCATTAAAACGGACCCGAAGTGATATCGTGGGCAAACATTCCTGTCTGGTATATCTCGGCGCTTCGAAAAAACTACTGATCAGATCCCCTAAGGAAGCCAGTAAATTCGTAGAGTTTGTGCAGGGGGGCACGATCCTGTTCAAAAAGGAAGTCCTCAAGAAGGTTAGATTCACCGACCGTTCCGTGGGCGAAGATGTTACCTTTCTGAGGCAATGCAGGAAGAAAGGGTTCAAAACATATGCAACCTCACCCTATAACTATGTCTATCACCGGAGGCAGAACAAAAAGAGCCATACGTGGAAAGCGGATGATGCGTTTTATCTGCAGGGCAGTAAACTACTCACCGTTACAGACCAGTTTCGCCCATTCGCAGACAAGGAAATCTAAGAGGGCAGCATCCATGAAGTAAAAAGGCGCTCTAGTGAGCGCCCCTTATAACTATCGGATGGTTGAAGATAAGTCTGAAATAAAACTTGGTGAACACACCAGATCAAAGCTCACGGATTCAAACATTTGCAGGAATATCATATCTAATCTTGAAGTAATCTGTATGAAGTCTCATTTAAGGAGGATGAAATGACGACAGCTTCAACGATCGTAATCATTGGTATAGTCATTATTTTGTTCGGGCTGACCACAGGATTGATTCTCGTCTTAAAAGTCACTAAAAGGCTGCGAACGGGTCAAGAGAAGATGCAGAACAAAAAGGAGATTTTGAAATTCGGAATGCCTGCAGAAGCAATCATCCAGGATATCGCTGAGACTTCATCCAGCATGGATGGACGGCCTGGCGTGCGTCTTGATCTGTTAGTTACCCAGGAAGATGGTCAGATCTTTCAAACCATTGTGAAGACGTATATTCCAATCATACATGCCCCCAAATTTCAGAGAGGAAGCGTAATAGATGTGAAATACATAGAGGATGGGGCAGTGAAAAAGGTAGAGGTTGTGGACGCTTACATCCCATAACAATTCATTTCAAACAAATTATCCTATAAAACCGCAGCAATGCGGTTTTTTCTTATGTCTATGAATTGTCATCATTGCTCATGTCGAAT
>NZ_JBYTCE010000040.1:0-17443 GCF_058789975.1 Paenibacillus sp. FW104-T2
TCAAGTCCGCTCGACTTGCATGTATTAGGCATGCCGCCAGCGTTCGTCCTGAGCCAGGATCAAACTCTCCAATAAAGATGAATTCCAACAGCGTGGTTAGACGCTATGAAAATCATCTGAGGTATTGAAAAGAGCGATTAGCTCATTTTGAATCTGACGATTCGTTGTAAATCATAAGTTACTTTCCATTTGTTCAGTTTTCAAGGAACTTGTTGTCCGTTTTTGTTGATCAATGTCAACCGGACAGGATATTTATTTTATCATGTTAACCAACTAACTGTCAACACTCTTTTTCGTCATCATTCAAACTCTTTCGACAATCACTCGTTTGAAGCGACAAGAAATAATATACCATGTATGAATTTAGATAGCAAGCATTTTTTAATCTTTTTTTCAAAGAGCATTCAATATATATATATTAGCAGCCATATCTTTCTTCTCATTTTTAATAAGATGGACTTTACCTTTATAATGCGCTCTAATGTGACGGTTTGATGTGAGTGATCCAAAGCTTCTATAATGAGGTATATACAATAAAGAGAAAGCAATGACATAGCTCATTTAATACGTTCTTTATTTTCACCGCTTACTACATAAGGAAGATTTACTGCTTATAACTTTATTTGAGGTGATCACTCTTGGAACAGTGGCTAAAAAAACTTCGCAAAGGGTACGGCAAGAAACTCGTGTCTCTCCACTTCTGGAATGCCTGGATTGTAGTGATCCTCGCCGTGACGGGACTTATGCTAGTCGGTGGCTTCTGGCGTGAACTACTCGGGATTGGGCGCGTATGGCTAAAATGGCTGCATATAATTGTCGGGTTGGCTATGCTAGCCCCTGTTGTTTATTACTTGATCCTGGCGAGTAAACACTGGAAACAGCTCCGGAACAGGCCTTGGCAAAAAGTGAATACAATCATCGTGCTTGTTCTGCTGGTTGGCTGGTTAATCTCAGGCATTGTGTTGTGGCAATTTAAACTCGCAGGACCAAAGTGGTCCAATGCAGCGTTACTAACTCATGATTTGTTAACTTGGTTGGGTCTGCCCTATATTATCTACCACTCCATTACCCGTACCAAATGGTTGAAAGATTCGAAACGCCGCACGGTGATTGCCACCACATCGACGAAAGACATCCATGGCACTGCCGATTCATTGGGTACATCTGGAGAAAATACTGCTGCTGCAATTTCAGCTCCTAGTTCGGATCGTACTGCTGCAACAAAATCGCCCGACCAACCCCAGAAACTCGAACCCGTGTATACACGGCGTGCATTTATTCGGTCTGCTGTGGGTGTGGGGTTAGCCGTTACCCTCGGCCCTACCTTTGTCTCCTGGGTTGGACGTAATCTCAGTATCGATAACAGCATCGACAGTATGCTGGAGAATGACCCCAATCGGATGAGTCCGCTGCCGCAACCTGCGGCTGCCTCTTCCCCTCCCATTGGAGGAGGAGCTGAAGGTCATTTCCGAGTATACACGGTTACGCCTATCCCTTCCTTTTCAAATGAGAATTGGTCATTCCGGATTGATGGGCTTGTCGAACGGGCACAGGTCTGGAACTGGGAACAGTTCGTTAAACTCGCGCGCACTGTACAGGTTAGTGATTTCCATTGTGTAACTGGCTGGTCCGTATACAAAAACACATGGGAAGGCATTTCTCTTAAACAGCTGCTGACCCAAGCCGGAGTTAAGCCCGGAGCACACAGTGTCAAATTTTACTCTGGAGATGGGGTATATACGGATGCCATTACGATGGATCAAGCACAGATGGATGATATCATGGTCGCAGTAATGCATGATGGCAAACCCATCCCAGCAGATCTCGGTGGTCCCGTACGACTTGTCATCCCCCAGATGTATGCCTATAAGTCAGTTAAATGGTTGAATCGCATTGAACTCATCGACAGCGAACATATCGGTTACTGGGAAGAACGGGGATATGACAAGGATGCATGGCTTACAGGGGCAGCACAGCGCCTTCCCAATATCAGTTCCTAACGTTTCATCTCCATCTATGTGGAGTTTATGAATGAAAAAAACATCCTACAAATGCATAGCAAAAACCCCCGATCCACCTAATGTGGCTAAACGGGGGTTTCTTCGTTTGCTAGCTTATAGGTTAGCCCTGCTGATTCAAAAGACGAACGAGTTCATCCTCATCCTCAATCGTCGGGATGCCCAGATCATGCGCTTTGGCCAGCTTGCTGCCTGCCTTCTCTCCCGCAATGACAAGGTCGGTCTTTTTCGAGACACTGCCTGTGACTTTCGCTCCAAGTGCTTCCAGTCTTTGCGTCGCCTCGTCACGTGTCAGTTGATGCAGTGTTCCGGTCAGCACGACCGTTTTACCACTAAAGAAGGAGTCTTCGACTATCACTGCTGGTGCCTCAGGTGCCTGTGCCTTCACGCCCAAGTCCAGCATCTTTTCGATGGCAGCCTGGGTAAATGGATCTGCGAAAAACGTGACAATACTCTCCGCCACAATGCCGCCTACGTCAGGAAGTTCAACAAGTTCATCTACGGTTGCATTCATGATAGCGTGCAGATCACGATAATGGTCGGCCAGCATACGCGTAGTTGATTTACCCGTATTCGGAATGCCCAGCGCGTACAGGAACGATGCAAGGTCACGATCCTTACTATGCTCCAGCGCAGCGAGAAGGTTATTGGCTTTCTTTTCACCAAACCGCTCCAGCTTCACCAGATCATCAAATTGCAATGTATACAGATCCGCCGGCTCACGCACACTGAGCTCATCATACAGCTGAATCGCTGTCTTCTCACTGAATGTCTCAATATCCATGGCATCACGGGAAGCAAAATGGGAGATTCGGGCCACAGTCTGCGGTTTACAAGCCAATTTGTTATTACAGAACAGATGCGCTCCGCGCTGCTCCAGTGGGAATCCGCAAGCCGGACACTGCTCAGGATATATGATCTCCTCGCCATCACTCTCTTCCGTCACTTTACCCAGGATTTCAGGAATGACGTCATTGGAGCGGCGGATAAAGACACGTGTGCCCAAGGCAAACTTCAGATTTTTACGCTCAATATCGCCCACATTGTTCAATGTACAGTTCGAAACCGTTACTCCCGCCAGTTCGACCGGTTCTACACGTGCGAGCGGAGTTACTTTGCCGGTACGGCCCACATTCCAATCCACGGATTTGAGTACAGTTGTGGTCTCTTCTGCTTCGAACTTATAGGCTACAGCCCAGCGTGGGAACTTGTCCGTATAACCCAGCACTTCACGTGTGCGCATATCGGTGATTTTGATAACGGCCCCATCAATCAGGTAGTCCAGCTGTCCCCGATTCTCCTGAATGGCGGCAAGCTGTTCCATCACATCATCAAATTCATGGAAGTACGTAATCGATGGGTTAACTTTGAAGCGATTCTCACGCAGAAAATCCATCATCTCTTGATGATTGGCAAATTGAATGTCGTCCGAGTACCCTACATTGTAAAAATAGGCATTGAGCCTGCGCTCGGCCGTCGTCTTCGGATTCAGGTTGCGCAGTGCTCCGGCTGCTGCGTTACGGGCGTTTTTGAGCGGCTCTGCTGCTGTTTCATTGTACCGGTTCAGTACGGACAGATTCATGATGCCTTCGCCTTGTACTTCAATCGTACCGTCGGTATACGGAATTCGGAGCGGGACGGATTTGATCGTTCTAACCTGGGCCAAAATCCCTTCGCCAACGGTTCCATTCCCGCGTGTAGAAGCCTGTACCAATTCACCATTGGTGTACGTCAGGTTCAGGGTGAGCCCATCAAACTTCAACTCAATAACGTAGCCGGGTTCCGGTAAAGGGTTGCCTGGATTTTTGCTGTTGTAGTCATTCACGAGCTTCAGTACACGAGTATTCCAGCTCCGCAGCTGCTCGATGTTTTGGGCTTTGTCCAAGCTCCACAATGGAGACAGATGGCGATGCGGGGTAAACCCCTTCAGCAGTTCGCCACCGACACGCTGTGTTGGAGAATCAGGCAAAACCATCCCGCTCTCCTGTTCGAGGGTAACCAGTTCGTCATACAGGAGATCATATTCCTTGTCACTGATCTGCGGCTGATCCATCGTGTAGTACTGATAATTATGCTGGTTCAGCTCGGTAACGAGTTGCTCCATCCGGTGCATCGGGTCCATACAGGGCCATCCCTCCGTTAATTTAATCTATGTAGAACGAACACTCAAATTGCACTTGAACTAAGCTGACAGAACAACTTTCCGATCGCTGTTATCCCCGGATTTCTTTTTTTTACTTTTTAAAGGGGGAAATCCGGGGATGAAAGGCGAAGGGTATGCTCACGAAGCAGCTTTCCTTAGGAAAGCTTTTAACTTCGTTTCTTCAAGTTATTTCTGCCCTCTTCGTTATTATGCAATATTGAAGTTTCGTTCTTAATCTATTCTACTTTGGTAATAGGAGCAAAGCCGGCGAGCAGGCGTTTCACACCGACCGGAGCCGGGAATGCAATTTGCAGTTCCGTATCATTTCCGGTACCTTTAACCGCAACAATGGTACCCGTACCCCATTTGCCATGCTGCACTTTATCTCCTGCTTTGAAGCCTGCTTCACTATTCGAAGCTGCGGGCTTGGAGGCAGATGTTGGCGCAGCATATGTTGGACGCGAGGTACTTGTGGTCACACGGGAAGTTGGCGTGGACGAAGTAGCCGAAGAGCCACTTCTGCTCTGCTGTTCAAAGAGCTTGGCCGCACTTCCACCACCAAAGTTACTTCCTCCACTGGAGCCAAGTCCACGTCCTCCATAGGAACCTCCTGCATTGGCACCACGACGGTAACGGTCACGGGCAATGGATGTATCTTCTTTTAGCTCATCCGGAATTTCATCCAGGAAGCGCGAAGGTGGGTTCGCCGTTGTGCGTCCGAACAAGGTACGCATCTGGGCACAAGACAGGAAGAGCTGTTCTTCTGCACGGGTAATCCCTACATAAGCAAGTCTGCGTTCTTCCTCCAGCTCTTCATTATCCATAAAGGCCCGGCTGTGCGGGAAGACGCCTTCCTCCATACCCACGATGAACACCACAGGGAATTCCAGACCTTTGGCACTGTGCATCGTCATCAGGGTAACGGCGTCGCTCTGATCCTCTTCATCATCGTTCATGCTGTCGATATCTGCAATGAGTGCCAGATCGGTGAGGAACGAGACGAGCGTTTTGTCTTCATTATTTTTCTCAAATTCCATGGTCACGGAAAGGAACTCTTCAATGTTTTCCAGACGTGCACGGGATTCAAGTGTATTTTCATTCTGCATCTCAAGGCGATACTGACTCATCTCCAGAATCTTCTCGGTCAGTTCGGTTACAGACAGGTACTCTACCATCTGATGCAGTGCAGCAATCATGTCGTAGAACTCCACCAGTGCGTTCCGCGTGCGGCCCGCAAAGCCGAGATCGTCCACAACCTGAAGCACACGGAATATGGAAATCCCCCGCTCTCCTGCTGCAGCTGCCAGCTTCGCCACCGTTGTATCCCCGATGCTGCGTTTAGGTACATTAATGATCCGAGTGAGGCTGATATCGTCGTCAGGGTTAGAAAGCAGGCGCAGATACGCCAGAATGTCCTTGATCTCTTTACGATCATAGAACTTGATGCCGCCGACAATCTGATACGGAATATCAGACTTGATCAGAATTTCCTCTATTACCCGCGACTGGGCGTTGGTACGGTACAAAATGGCATGGTTTTGATAGGATTTGCCGTTCTTCACGTTTTTACTAATCTCAGAGGTAACAAAATACCCCTCATCATGCTCGGAGTCCGCACGGTATACCTTGATCTTCGAACCGCCCTCCTTGTCCGTCCACAGCTTCTTCGGCTTACGACCGGAGTTAAGGCCAATGACCTCATTCGCTGCATTCAGGATGTTGGACGTCGAACGGTAATTCTGTTCCAGCAAGATGGTCTGTGCCTCTGGATAGTCTTTCTCAAAGTTCAGGATATTGCTGATATCCGCTCCACGCCAGCGATAGATCGATTGGTCACTATCCCCTACGACGCAGATCCGGTGATGACTATCAGCCAGCATGCGGCACAGCATATACTGCGCACGGTTCGTATCCTGATACTCATCGACGTGGATGTATTGGAATTTCTTTTGGTAAAAGTCGAGGACTTCCGGCACTTCCTTGAACAGTTGAATGGTTGCCATAATGAGATCGTCGAAGTCGAGCGAATTGTTGGCTCTCAGACGTTTCTGGTACATTTTATATACCTTCGCCACAATGCCTTCAAAATAGTCGCCAGCCTGCTTCTCATACTGGTCAGGACCGATCAATTCATTTTTCGCGGTACTCATCATGGCCTGAACGGCTTTTGGTTCGAATTTCTTGGTGTCGATATTCTGGTCTTTCATACAGCTGCGAATAACGGATAACTGGTCGGATGAGTCCAAGATACTGAAGTTCGAAGTAAAACCAATGCGTTCAATGTCACGTCGCAGGATGCGCACACACATGGAGTGGAACGTGGATACCCAAATGTCGCGGCCCTGTGAGCCACCAACGAGCTGGGATACCCGGTCCTGCATCTCACGAGCGGCTTTGTTCGTAAACGTAATCGCCAAAATGCCCCATGGAGGTGTCTTGCGTGTTGCGATAAGGTAAGCAATCCGGTGTGTCAGCACCCGGGTCTTACCACTGCCCGCTCCGGCCATAATCAGTAACGGTCCATCGGTTGCCTCGACGGCTTGCCGCTGAGGGGTGTTAAGCCGTGCCACGGCATCATGTATATTTACAGGTTGCATGCATGCATGCTCCTTTCGTTGGTTGATCGGTATAACAGATCTATCAGTTACACTTGGACTTCGATTGCAAAACCATCTTCCGATCGTCGTTATCCCCAGATTTTTTGATTCCCTTTATGAAAGGGAAAAATCCGGTGATAAATACGAACACTTCGTTTCTTCAGCTTGGTTCTGCACTCTCCGTTTCTGTGTAAACATAAACTTGTATACGAATTGCTTATTTAGTAGGGCAAAGTTCTATTTTAACAGATTGTAAGGGGAAATTGGGGGAATGGTAAACTAAACCGATTAAACGGTTTTTTTTACGGCTTGTACCGTTTCAAGTGCCTTCTTCAAATCGCTGTACACAATGTTACCCACGACGATGGTGTCTGCAACTTCAGAAGCTTGTGCAGCTTTCTCGGGATTGTCGATTCCCCCGCCATAAATGAGATGTGCGCGATCCAGTTGTCTATGTGTCTCGCCAACCAGCTCCATATCGCCAAACGCTCCGCTGTACTCCATATATACAATAGGAAGATTGAGCAGCCGCTCTGCAGCTTGGGCATACGCCACTGCCGCACCAGCCGTCAGCTCTGTATCTGCTCCAGTCAAACGCGCTACGGTGGAGTCAGTATTCAGCACGATATACCCCTCGGCAATTAGCAGATCCCACGGTATGAGGTAACCAAAACGTTCGATGGCCTGTTGGTGGTGCCCAATCATCCATTTGCTATCCGTGGCATTCAGCACCATCGGGATCAGATATCCGTCAAAACCAGGGACAACCGCCTCCAGATCGGATACTTCCAGCACACAGGGCAGCTCGTAGCGACGCACGCGGGACATCAGGTCTACCGTGTTATCATAGGTGATTCCCGAAGACCCCCCAACGATAATAGCATCGGTTCCCGACATACATACCAGATCGAGTGCTTCATCCGTGATTTCCCGGTCCGGGTCGAGCTTAAATACGTGTCTCCACTGCTTAATCATGTCTATCAACGAACATTCCTCCAGAGGTTCTTCTGCATCCTAAAAAGCTTGTAAACTAAGTCTAAGTCAGCAGGCAGTGAGTGTCAATGTTCGCATAAAAAGGGGAACAAAAAATCACAGACTTTTCCCTGTAAAGTGCAGGAATCAGTCTGTAATTTTTAAGAGGAAGGATGTTATCTCGCTATTAATCAAACAATGCTCAAGTAATCTCGAGTATTAATGAAGGGCTACTTTTCTAAGGAGAATGAAAATTGATTTTCCACAAAATAAACATTACGGCTTCAAGGCAAAGCGAGTATTCATCTGATCCAGCTCTTCTTCCGTCAACACATCTGAATAGACGCCATACACGCCCCACTTTTCATAGTTGGCCACCTGGTCGGTGTCATTGATGGTATGCGCGTAAGTAACGGCGCCTGCCTTCTTCAGTTTGGCGACAAAATTCTGATTTACTTTATATTCCGGCATGGTTACGGCATCAATATCATTCTTTTCCACAAAATCAACGACCTGTGCTTCGGTATCCTGCGTCGCATAGAGGGTATAAATAATGGACGGGAACGCATAGATTTCTTTCACGGTTTCCAGCATGGGCTCATTATAAATCTGCACGACGATGCGATCCAGTACAGATGGATCTTTCTTTTTGGCAGCGTTGACGAGAGAAGATAGCACCTGCTGAATATCCTCATCTTTCTGCTCCTTGGTATCCGTTACGATATACATATCGGGATATTGCGCCAGCACATTAATGATGCCCTCAGCGTCCATGGGTTGGTAGATACCCAATATTGGGGTACTCATAAATTCATCATGCGTAAGTGCACCAGCCTGTTTGTCTTCAGGAAGCTCCTCTTCCTGCCCTAGCAGTTTGCTCATATTGGCAGTCCATTCATGTCTGGCTACGGCTACGCGATCTGAGGTGAGCATGAAATCGATCTCAAATACTCTTGTGCCTTTCTCATAATTGGCGATCATCGCCTCATAGGCGTTGGTATAAGGCTGATCACGGATACTGCCCATGGCGTGAGCAATCAGTCGGTAGGCTGTAAATCCATCGCGCTGTTCCTCACTTTGACTCTCATAGGCAAAAAACAGGGTCCCCACGGTAACGATCAGTAGTGTAATGACGGCAGCGATTCGTTTCATATGATGTTCACATCCTTTAGGAGTGATATTGGAGGTAGAGTATATAGCTAATAAGATATGACAGCGTATGTGCGGGATTTCCTTTTTGATAGCTAACTACCCGAATTGATGAGGGGTAAAACAAAAAAGCCGCCCGGAGGCAGCTGTTAAATGGTGGTACAGTTTAGTCTGTTGAATCTAATACGCATTCTTGAGACCATTTCGAATGGTTTCCCATATGATTTTGATATCGAATAATAAAGACCAGTTTTCAATATAAAAGATGTCCTGTTCGATCCGATCCTCGATGGAGGTATCTCCTCTTAATCCTTTACTCTGCGCCAATCCCGTAATGCCTGGACGGACGTGATGTTTAATCATATACTTCGGAATTTCATCCCGGAATTGATTCACGTAGTATGGACGTTCCGGCCTTGGACCAACCACACTCATATGACCGAGCAGCACGTTGAAGAATTGAGGCAATTCATCCAGGCTGGTGCGTCTTATAAATGTACCGAATGCCGTTCGACGCGGATCATCCTTCGTGGACCAACCGGTGTCGACTACACCTTCAGGAATGACTCTCATGGAGCGGAACTTAAACATCATGAAGTTGCGTCGATTGAGCCCAACACGTTCTTGTTTGAAAATGACCGGTCCAGGCGACGTCAATCGTACGCCTAGTGCCACGATGGCCATCACCGGGGAAGTCAGTATGATAGCGACGAGCGAGAACAGAATGTCAAACGCACGTTTCATTAGTCGGTTTACGGCCATATCCAGTGGGATATCACGCACGTTAATCATCGGCATGCCAGCAAAATTGTCGAAATGCGGCCGGGCCGGAAGATAATCAAAGAAGTCTGGAATAATCAGTGTCCGTACCCCGGCCTTCTCGCACACTTCAATGATATGCGGATACTTATCGTGAGCATCCAAAGGAAGTGCAAGAATGACTTCGTCGATCATACGAGTCGACAGGATTTCTTCCAACTGGTCAATGCGTCCCCTGATCGGCTTGTAGCGCTGCTGCTCCTCTTGATCCCAGCGACGATAATCATCGAGAAAACCATATACCTCGTACCCGAGATCAGGATAACTACGGAGGTTATCATAGAAACGTTTGCCTAAAGAACCTGCCCCAAGGATCAATACGAATTGACGGTTGAAGCCCTTTTTCCGTAATCTTCTCAGCTGAAGTTTGACGATATAACGGTAGATTAGGGTGAAGGCAACGTTGCCGATCATGTACATGGCTAGATAGGCACGAGAAATGTCGACTTCCTTAAAGAAGAACATTAAGCTCATCAGCATAAAAAAAGCAATGCCATGGACCTGAATCAGTTTCACAAATTCATCTACAAAACGTTTTTTCCGTTTGGGTACGTATAAGGAGACCATTAAGCCGATGAGGAGAGCCAGCCCTCCATATACAATACTCCATACAAAGTACCTCTCAATCGGCAGTGCACCCTGGTTGATCAGAAGATTGCTCTCAAACTTAATCCACCAAGCCATTAAGAAGGAAAACTGTATCACCAAGAAATCTGCCGCAATATACAGTTGGGTCAGAAATTGCTGATTACGCCGAATCATGCTTTCACCTCGGAAGATGTCTCACGAACTTCCGCACCACGGGATGATAATTCTTTTTGGGCAGCTGGTCTAATCAGCTTATTGCGGATCAGAGACAATGAGAATTTTAATGAGATACCGAGCCATACGGCTGTGTTGGTCAAAATACCATAACGCTTAGCATAATGTTTACGGTGGAAAACCCACATCGCTCTATGAAACTCATAAATGATTTTCATAGGTTTACGCCGGGCACTCGCACCTTTGTAATGCACAATATATGTACGTGGGTAATAATAAATGCCCCAGCCCGCTTCTTTTATGCGATAACACCAGTCGATATCTTCACCGTACATGAAGAAGGTTTCATCCAAGCCGCCCACTTGGTCGATGGTTTCACGCCGCACGAGCATGAACGCACCAACAAGACAGTCTACCGGATACTCATCATCCGGGCTGAGATGTCCCAATTGGTACTGGTTAAACTGTGGACGATCCGGGAACATACGTGAGATACCGAATGCATAATAAAAAGAAGCCGATGGCGTTGGAAATCCCCGCTTGCACGCTTTATCCAGGGAACCATCAGGAAGAATCACCTTACAGCCGGATGCCCCCATCTCGGGATGAATGTCCATGAATCCGATCATGATATCCAAAGTATCCTTCTGTACAACCGTGTCCGAATTGAGCAGTAGAATATACCTTCCTTTGGCAATTTCCATGGCCTGGTTGTTAGCAACGGCGAAGCCCGTATTGTCCCTATTGGCAATCATACGAACCTCTGGATAAGCTCCTCCGATCGCTTCCACGGATCCATCGCGCGATGCATTGTCAACAACAATGATTTCATATTGAAAGGAAGTAAGAGATTTATACACCGATGCCAGACAGTCCAGTGTCAGCTGGCGTGTATTGTAGTTAACGATGATGATGCTAACATCAGGACTATAGTTGTTATTATTTTCCAATACCCCTCGTAAGGGATCTTCTGCTGTTTCGACCATTTTGTAAAACTCCTGACTTTGTAATGCTGTGTTTAACTATTGAAAGTATAGCATATTATGGGCGAATATGTGGAAAGCAGAACCAACCTAAAACTTATACCTTCTTCAGGACGTATATGAGCTTAAGAACAAGGTTATCCAGAAAAGCTTGACGGTAAAAAGGCATCTTGGCCGCATATCCAATACGTTTAATCCAAGGGCTGTCCAGTTGGTTTAAAAAGCGATGAATGTCCTTTTGTTGTTGAGCAGATAATTGATCTTTATGGAGTTGTAAGAACATCTTTGCTTGTTTGCTTAATATAAAATGATTTTTACCATTCATGAATCTACTCCATCTGTTCTTCCATTTCATGATAAAACCTTCGTTGCTTCCACCCAAAACATTATTTTGATGTTGTCGATACAAGATCATCGGCTCTTCATCAAAGATGACCTCACCAAATGCACTAACATAAAGATAGATCCACCAATCATGCATAATAACCTGATTTAGATCGGAGGGAATGTTTGCCTTAACTTGCTGAAAAGCAATTGGATTCAGTACCATAGTGCAGCCCACGCAGCAGTTTTCGACCATGGCATTATGCATGCTTAACGGCTTAGGAGGAAGGGTCGGCCACACATTCAGGTTGTTCAGATCCTGATCCACCATTTGTGTAGAAGAACAATACATTAGTGGAATGTTTGATTGACTTAATTGTAGTTTAGTTACTGCCCTTATAAGTTTGTCAGGCTTCCACACATCGTCCTGATCACAAAATGCGTAAAAATCATACACAGGCTCCGTTTGGCACATCAGTTCAAAAAAACTCCCGATCACGCCCAAGTTTTCACCTTCAATAACTTGGATCCGGTCTGGGTGAGATTTCGCATATTTGTTTAACTTTTGAACAGTTTCGTCAGAAGAGCCATCATCTCTAATATTAATCTGGACGTCTACCTGACTCTGTGTAAGAAGACTTTCCATCTGTTCATCAATGTACTTTGCTCCGTTATATGTAGAAAGCATAATGCATACTTTAGGTTTATTCACGTGTCACCTCAAAATCTGACTTTTCTTTATTATATACGAAAACTCCCGCCCAAAAGTAAGAGCGAGAGTTACATAAGTGCTACTATGGACGTTCCTTATTTGACAACAAGCTAATAAATTCACGCAGGCCCTCCCGCCATGGGCGGATATCCGCCAAACCATTCGTTCGAATGGATAGATGATCCATTACCGAATTACGCGGCCTGGGAGCTGGTCTGGGGAACTGCTCTGTCGTACAAGGCTCCAATTGTGCTTGGATGGTAAACCCTTCAACATTTCGAGCTTCCGCAAAGATCGCTTCCGTGAATTCATACCATGTACAAGTACCACTGTTGGAAGCATGATATACCCCATACATTTCTGTTTGCATAAGCTCTAGGATAAATCCTGCCAAATCAACGGTAAACGTAGGTGACCCTTTTTGGTCATGTACCACCTGTAACTTTGGTTTTTCCTGACCCAATTTCAGCATCGTTTTGACAAAGTTATTCCCGTACAGGCCGTAAACCCAAGAAGTACGCACAATAAACCATTTGGAGGACAACGATTGTACCAGTAATTCTCCCGCCCGTTTGGACTTGCCATATACACTTTGCGGATTCGTGTTATCGTATTCCTGATAGGGAGATGGCGAGTTGCCATCAAAGACATAGTCCGTACTAATATAAATTAGTTTAGCTCCAGCTCTTTCTGCCGCTACAGCAATATTGCGTGTTCCAACCGCATTCACCTTATATGCACCATCGATATCTGTTTCCGCTGCATCAACGGCAGTATAAGCCGCACAATGAATGACCGCTTCAGGATGATAGGAAGAAATGACTTCATTACAGTGTGCCTGATTCGTAATATCCATCTGATCCCGATCACAAGCAAGAACAGCATGCCCCTCCTTCTCCAAAAGAAGAACGACATCCCGTCCCAGTTGTCCGTTTGCTCCTGTAACCAAAACCTTCATTACTTCACGTCTCCCAATCGAGAGCCATATTGCTTGGCATAGTACTGTTGATAGACTCCAGACTGAATACGAGTCCACCATTCTTTGTTATCCAGATACCATTGGATAGTCTCCTTGATCCCGGTTTCAAACGTATGCTTTGGCTTCCAGCCGAGTTCAGACATCGTTTTGGCCGGATCAATGCCATATCTGCGGTCATGCCCAGGCCGGTCTTGCACGTATTTGATTAAGGAATCCGGCTTGCCGAGTTGCTCCAAAATGGTTTTCACGATGTGCACATTAGTTCGCTCATTATTGCCGCCGATGTTGTATACTTCACCGTTACGTCCTTGATGAATTACCAAGTCAATGGCGCTGCAGTGGTCTTCAACATAGAGCCAATCTCGAATGTTTAATCCATCTCCATACACAGGCAAGGCTTCATCAGCAAGGGCCCGTGAAATCATCAGAGGAATCAGTTTTTCAGGGAACTGGTACGGACCGTAATTGTTGGAACAGCGTGTGATATTTACTGGAAGGCCAAAGGTCTCATGGTACGCGCGCACAAGCATATCCCCACCTGCTTTCGAGGCCGAATAGGGGCTGTTTGGCTGCAACGGTGTCTCTTCCGTAAATAGGCCTGTTGGACCCAACGAACCATATACCTCATCCGTCGATACCTGAACAAACTTGGTCACATTTTGTTTTTTAGCAGCTTCAAGCAATGCCTGGGTACCATTCACATTCGTCCGTACAAACACATCTGGTTCCAATATGCTGCGGTCAACATGTGATTCGGCGGCAAAGTTAACGACAACGTCCACCTCTTGACCGATCAGGTGATCCATCTGGGCAGCATCTGTAATGTCTGCTTTGACAAAGGTATGACGTGCGTTGCCTTCAAGTGATTTCAAGTTTTCCAAGTTGCCTGCATACGTCAGCGCATCCACATTGATGATTTCGTAATCAGGATGCTGGTCCAGCATATACATCACAAAATTACTTCCAATAAAACCGGCCCCGCCGGTAACGAGCAGTTTCATAGTGTTAGAACCTCCTAATTACTTCACTTCGAAATTGAAATTGATCTCCGCATCTTGAAGTAAAGGATGTCTTTGGTCCTTATCTGACAAAGTCGGACTAGATGTAGGCCAATCAATTCCAAGAGCCGGGTCACTCCATAATATGCCGCGGTCGTTCTCCGGGGAATAGTATTCGTCCACTTTGTACAAGACTTGGGTGTTTGGTACCAGTGTACAAAAGCCATGAGCAAATCCTTTGGGTACCAGTAGCTGACGGTGATTATGTTCACTCAAGATGAAACCCTCCCACTGTCCGTAGGTAGGGGATCCTTGACGAATGTCCACGATAACATCGTAAATCACACCCGAAATAACCCGAATTAACTTCGTTTGTGCTTTGGGATTAAGTTGGTAGTGCAATCCGCGCAACACACCAGGCTGAGCAGATAAGGATTGGTTATCCTGAATAAAGTGGTAATTGATTCCTTGTTGATTCATAAGCTGCTCATTGTAACTTTCCATAAAAAAACCCCGGTGATCTCCGTGAACCACCGGTTCAATCAAACAGGCACCTGTCAGCTTGGAAGGAGTGATTTTCAATTATTCCGCATCCCTTCTCTTCTATAACTTTAACTTCCCGAACTCGTTTCCGAAAACAATATTCTGCGCCAATTCATTGGCCCGTGCCAACGACGTGTGAGTACCTGCGTCCGTCCACCAACCCTTAAGTATATCGTAGGTTAGATTTCCTCGTTCAATGTACGCATTGTTTACGTCTGTGATTTCCAATTCGCCTCTTGCAGAAGGCTTTAATGTCTTGATGATCTTAAAGACTTCACTATCAAACATATATATGCCTGTTACCGCATATTTGCTTTTGGGTTTTTGAGGTTTTTCTTCAATGGATACGATGCGATCGCCGTGTAACTCAGGCACTCCGAAGCGATGAGGATCGTTGACTTCTTGTATCAATATTTTGGCTCCGGACTTTTGCTCGCAGAAATTAGACACATACTCAGTAATATCGTCCTCAAACACGTTATCACCAAGGATGACGACCATTTGATCGTTACCTGTAAATTGTTCTGCCAATCCAAGTGCTTGAGCTATTCCTCCTGCTTCATCTTGCACTCGATAAGTGAATGAGACACCTAAATCACTTCCGCTACCAAGAAGATTAACAACGTCCCCCATATGTTCTTTGCCGGTAATCACCATGATGTCGGTAAGGCCAGCTTGTTTTAATTTATATGCAGAATGAAAGATCATCGGATACTTGCCTACAGGAAGCAGGTGTTTATTAGTTACCTTAGTTAAAGGAAAAAGGCGGGATCCTGTCCCGCCTGCAAGAATTATGGCTTTCATGAGTAACCACCCTTATCTACCCAGGCTATGACCCTATCCCAGAGATTTTAAAATTGAAATTCTAAATATATGCGAATCAACTTGAAGGGAGATACGGGACGATTGAATACTGTTATACCCAATCATTGTCGATATAAAGAGTAGGAGTGATACTTCTTACTTTTACTTTTTCACTAAATATATTTAGAAACTGTCTAATTTCCTCATTAATATTAAGAAGGATCTCCTCATCGAGATAAGTCTCCATACTTCCTGAAATATAATTACCACTCGAACCTTTGTGATATCCATCAAATCCTGCAAAAGTAACCTCTTTAAGGTTCATTTGATCAAGAAGGTTAAGCAACATCAGGGTCGAATTATCCTTCACTCTATCAAATGAGTTTAACAAACTCGAATAATTTATCCGAAACTGGTTTTTAAATTCTTTCAATCCAATATTCGAGGTAACAATCACTTTATACTGTTTATTCGGATCACTTAATTCATTTTCAAGACTGCCTATTCTTTTTCTATTACTAAAGAATACAAAATCAGAATCTATACCATTAGGTAGAAACTGAACCGATATAATTACAGGCTTTTCAGCCTCTATAAAGCCATCAATTTTGTCTTTATATTCAACAATACTCTTCCCAGGAGCTAACACCAAAATTTTTTTATCTTTTATAATCTTTTTGAGTTTCTTGATGTCTTCATTGTCATTAATCCAATGGGCCTGGAAATCTAAATATAATTGCTCAACAAGTTTATTATCATATAGTTCTCTATTTTCTATAGGAATTGAAGTAAGAATCTTCGCAATTAAATTAACTTGAAGGGTCTTTTTATTAATTAAAAATGTGGCATAATTGGGGTGACAGTTATGAATTGCGGCTAAATAGTATGGAACTGAATATCCCCAACTATATTGATTTCGAATCGAAGAGATACATTCATCAATAATCTCAAGTAGGTAGCTTATATCATAAACTTCTCCCAAATTAGAATTAATATATTCAGCTATTAGCTCAGTGTTTAAATTCCCTGCTCCCCGCCCCATGCCATAAACAGAAGAGTCAATAAATATTGTTCTTTTAGCATGAAGAGAAACTAATTCCTGAGAATTCGAAAAAGACAATTGTAAATTGTTGTGCGAATGGAAACCGATTTTAATTTCAGGATTTAAATTATAGTCAATAAGATAATACATCCTGTGAACGTCGTTTTTAGTCATTGTACCTAATGTATCAACAATATAGAAGGAATATGGATTTAGTTCGTTCACCATGTGGATTAATGATAATAATTCTTCATCCGAGTAGCTTGTTGTTCCAACTGGTTGCACAAACACCTTATAGCCCTTACGTTTGACTTGTTTACAAAACTCCAATGCGTCTAGCATTTCTTCCAAATGGAAAGTAATCCTAATACCGCTGATTGATCTACCATCAAAAATTTTAAGATTATTGATATCTAGCTCACCAAACCGAGTCATTGCTACAAATTCTGTGTTACCTCTGTTCTCTGGGATAAACTGTTCAATTTGATCAACGCTGTTGAATAAACTGCAGTTGATATCATACTTCTCAAAATCTTCTAGGAAGCCACATTCAATATAATCCATCCCAGATTTAGTCAAGTTATTAATAATTGTTTTT
>NZ_JBYTCE010000041.1:0-16387 GCF_058789975.1 Paenibacillus sp. FW104-T2
CTTATTAAGTTACTATCGTAGTTGTAACTTTTGAGGAGGATTCATGAAATGAATAAAAAAGTGTATTTGCTTGCGATTGCGGCTTTTGTGGTTGGAACCGTGGAACTTATTTTGGGCGGTATTCTCGATCTGATTGCTGCAGATCTTCATTTGACTCTGGCGAAAGCCGGTTATTTAATATCCATCTTTTCGTTGGTATATGCCATATCTGCACCGATTCTGTTAAACGTAACGGCCAGATTTGAACGTAAAAAGGTATACATGTACACCCTGCTGATCTTCCTGGTCAGCAATCTTATTTCTGCTTTCAGTGCCAACTTTTATATGCTGATGGCAGGCAGGGCACTCGGGGCTGCGACAGGCTCGCTCATTTTTGTATTGTCCCTGACACTTGCTGCTCGCATTGTGAAGCCGCAGTACAAAGGACGTGCGGTTGGGATCATTACGATGGGTGGGAGTGCATCACTCATTCTCGGAGTGCCGCTCGGAATATTCGTGGGTAATCTGGCCGGATGGCGTGAAGTCTTTATTTTTATTGCCATATTGACTGCCATTGTCATGGTAGCCATTGGTCTTGTCATGCAGCGTGTTCAGCCGGTGCCTGTCGTCTCTTTGAAGCGTCAGTTTGCTGCACTGTGGAATCCGAGGATGCTGGCGATTCATGCGACGACCTTATTGGTGCTGGCGGGTCATTTGACGTTATATGCGTATTTCACACCATTTCTCCAGGAAACGATCGGCGCAAGTTCGACTATGGTTACCTTTATCTACATGATGTTTGGCATCGCGGCTGTTGCCGGTGGGGGACTTGGGGGCGTATTATCGGATCGCCTGCATCCGGCAAAAGCCATCGTCATTGTGTTAATTCCTTTCATTGTGAGCATGGCTGTTATCCCATTCAGTGTTGGACTGCCTCTAATTGCATTCCTCATCTTGCTGAGCATCTGGAGTGCCTTGAGCTGGACGGTTACGCCAGTGCAGAATAGTCTGATTATCAAAACATCTCCAGAAGCAGCGGAATCCCTGATCAGCACCAATTCGGGAATTGCCCACGCAGGAATTGCCCTCGGCACGTATGTTGGCGGGATGGTGATAGATCATTCCACCATTCTGTATAACGGCTGGGTAGGTTCGATTCTAATTCTTCTGGGCTTGGCCTCGGCCATATATGCGATTAGTCGCAAGGAACAATCGGTTCAGGCCCCTGCATAAGAATGATACGAAAAGAGTACGCCAGTCTAGTGCATCAAGTAGACGGTGTGCTCTTTTTGTAATTCGTAAAAGCTGGAACAATGCAGAATGAGTGTCATGTCTATGATTTGTTTTTATAGCAGCCGTTTTTAATCACTTTCAAGATATTGTATAGTGGTTACATTGACGTTCGAAATTTGGAGGCTGGAACGCTTATGAAAATAGCAAACGCTAATTTGATGAAAGAGATTAATATAAACAACGTGCGCCAAGTCATGAAACAGGTGGAGACAGCAACCAAGCCCCAACTTGCATCCTTGACCAAATTGAGTGTAGTTACGGTGAATTCGCTGGTTAAGGAATTGTGCGAGCTTGGGGAACTGTACGAGGATGAGACAATTCCCTCCAACGGGGGTAGGCCCGCGCTAACTTACCGTTACAATTATGATTTCAGCCTGGCGCTGGTAATCTATATGAGTGACAAGCAAGGACAGGATGTCATCACGGCAACCGTCATCAATTTGGAGAATACCATTTTGCTGAAAGAAGAACATACCCTGCCTGAATTTGACCAAACAAAATTTCTCGGAATCATTGAACCTATTCTCGCTCAGCATCCTTCCATCAAAGGCATAGGCATCGGGATTCCTGGGCAAACGGTGAACGGAGAAATCACGGTAAGCAGTCATCAGCAGCTGAAGGGTTTCCGTATGGCTGAAGAGATTGAAGCAAGATTTGGACTGCCGGTCATGGTGGAAAATGATGTGAATGCTGCTGTTAGCGGTTATTGTTCTCAGCAAGAACTGGATGAGGGAAACAGTGTAATCGGAATTTATTTCCCAACCCATTATCCTCCGGGCATGGGCATTTACCTTAATGGCAAAGTCGTTAAAGGCAAGAACGGCATGGCTGGGGAAATTAAATTTCTCCCCTTGGAGATGGACTGGTACAGTCCAATGAAGCCCGAGGTGTTTGCTGAAACGGTATATCAAATCATTCATACCGTAAATGCGATCCTCGCACCGGACAGGGTTGTTATTTATCAAAGTCAGGTAGAAACAGAGGCGTTTATTCGGGGCTGGGAATCGTATCAAGCGGAGCAGCTCATGCCTGTTTTCCCGGAAGTAATTTTAAATGAATCATTTCAGGAGCATTTTGAAGCGGGCATGCGGTGGTTAACCTTAAAAGAACTTGAGCCTAACATCATTCAGATTACGTGAATGTTCATGATAATAAGAACCCACCAGACACCTTGTTTCCAAAGGTTACACACCTATGGTCAGAGTCGGAAGAGGCCTATGAATCTTATATGGAGCTTTCACAAGCCGTATGCCGTTTTATGTTCAGATGACTACGCAGCGATGCAGATTCAATAATTATTCAAATTTGAACCATTTGTGCTTCCAAGCCATGCGTTATACTGAATGTGGAGAACGTTACATAATTCACAAACGAGGATTGGAAAGGTGAGATGGAATCTGATGAAGACAGTGATCGGCCGATTCAAAATTGCAGGGATATGCGAAGGGGTTTCCTTGCTCTTGCTTGTTCTTATTGCCATGCCTTTGAAATATTTCGCGGATATATCTTCTCCGGTGGCCGTTATGGGCATGATTCACGGGATACTGTTCCCTCTGTATCTTATTGCACTAGTACATTTGGCCGTTGTAAACAGGTGGAAGGCGGCACGCTGGTTCATGGGTGTCGTGGCTGGTTTGCTGCCATTTGGAACCTTTGTTTTTGAATCTTATTTGAAGAAGAGAGACTGGAATTAAAAGTTAAACTCATGATGAAAAAGGCGATCAGCCTACTGTAGAGCACAGTAGCAGAGAAGACGCCTTTTTTTTGTTATCTGTGATCGTGACAAATTAAATTCCTTGACTTTTACGGTCACTTAGGCAGGTACTTGACAGGGGTATGGTATAGTATAAAAAGTTTGGATTCATCGAATGTAGATGTAAGCAGGAGGTTTAATCGTGTACCAATACAAGGATCAGGAATATGAAGCGGTGCATTTTGACGGACACGACTTGAGATACGGGGAACTGATGCGCTGTGTTTTCAAGCAGTGTACCTTTATGAATGCTTCCATGGAAGAGATCGAGACAAGCAATTGCCGATTTATCGAATGCGACTTCAGAGGAGCGAGCATGAACGGGTCGTTTCATACGGAATCTGCTTTTGAGAACTGTACATTCAGCGGAGCTAACCTTTTTGTCTCCAAATTTACGTCCTGTAAAATGACCGGTTCTGATTTCTCGGGAGCACAGATGGACGGCGTTACCCTTATCAAGGGGGACTGGTCCTATACGAATTTGAGACACACGAAGCTGGGCAAACAGGATCTGCGGGGCATTCGCTTCTACGAAACGGACTTCTCCGATACGGATCTTGGTAAGGCAGATCTAAGAGACTGTGACATGAGCAGAGCAACGCTAAGCAGAGCCAAACTCATGGGAGCAGATTTGCGCGGAGCTAACCTGGAAGGCATTGATCTGAAGTCCCTGGACGTCAAGGGTGCTCGTATAGACACGGAACAGGCTGTATTGTTCATGCGTTCATATGGCGCAAAGGTAGATTAACACCAAATGAAATGGACACAAACCCGTGTAAATCCACAGGTTTGTGTCCATTTTCATTCCATCTTGAAGCCGACGTAATATGTAATCACTAAGAAGTTAGCTTTTTAAGAGTTTATCATACGTTAACAAGCGCTTATTTAACTGTACCCGTTTGACGATCGGACAGTAGGCTGAACCCGTTGTCAACCGAAGCCGCGGAGGCGGAAGCGGCGAATGAAGCGAATAGACAGAGGGCAGCGAGGAGTAACATGCTTTTTCTTTTCATAGATAAACCTCATTTCATTTAAGATGGTTATACTTATCCAGTATAATCCATATTATGGTAATTTGGAAAGTGAAACTTTATGGTTCATGGAGCTCCACTTGGTGATGAATAGATAATCCACTCCATTGTGCATTTTATAAGTGCATGTAATCATGGTACACTCATACTTGCTATATCATTTTGGATTGAGACGGAGGCACAAATGAAAGAAATACATGAGTTAACGTCCATAGACATGGTTGATTCGTTTATCCTGAAGCATAAGCTGACTTTTTTGTATGTCTCCAGGCAGGAATGCAGTGTGTGTCATGCCTTGATGCCCAAGATCAGAGAACTGCTCCAGCCTTATCCTTCCATTGCTCTGGGACACATCGATGCAAATCAGGTGGAAGAGGTGGCATCGAAGTTCCTCATTTTCACCGTTCCGATTATGCTTGTTCTGGTGGAGCAGAAAGAAGTTGTTCGGGCAGATCGGTTTGTTCGTCTGGATCGTTTGGCAGAACAATTGGAGCAGATTTACAGCTCATACGCATAAAAAAAAGTATAAAGCTTCAGTGTAAAAAAATTAAAGTGTTGTGCTGAAAGCGGTTTTATGCTAATTTAACAATATAAAAACGTTTTTATAGTAAAGGACTAATCATTATGGCTAAGATTACGATCAAAGATGTTGCAAGGGAAGCAGGCGTTTCCATATCCACCGTCTCCAATGCTCTGAATGGTGTGGACGTGCTTAATCCGGAGACCAAGTCTCATGTGCTGAAGGTGGCTGAGCGGTTAAATTACGTTCCCAATCTGAATGGCAAGTTGTTAAAATCCGGACAAACCAAAATGCTGGGCTTCTTCACGACCAGTGTATCAGGCCCGTATTTTTACAAACTGGTTGAGTCCATGTCGCGCGAGTGTGACCGTCTCGGATATGGGCTGAATGTATTTGTCACCAAGGATAAGCAGGTCATCATGAGCAATATCATGGGGCGCCGCGTGGATGGTGTCATTATTTATGAAGAGCTGCGAATTGATGAGCAGGATATTCTGTCCATGCAAAAAGACAAGATCAAGGCAGTCTTCCTAGACCGTGTCTACCAGAGTGAAACGATGGGAAGCGTCATATTCGACTCGTATGTGGCAGCTTACGAAGCAACGAAATACCTGATCTCACTTGGACACAAGAAGATTGCTTACATCTCGGGTGTGGATACGATGTTTGACAGCGTGCAGCGTAGGGACGGGTATCTGGCAGCTTTGCGTGAATACCAGCTGCCGGTGGATGATGATTATATCATTCAGGGTTATTTTGAGGAAGAGAGCACGTACAGTGCCATTAAGTCCTTTTTGCACCTGCATCCAGGCAAGCGTCCCGATGCATTTCTCGCGGGGAATGACCTGAGTGCGGTTGGCTGCATTCATGCATTAAAATCCGAAGGGTATGAGGTTCCTCAAGATGTAAGTGTGGTGGGTTTTGACGATATTGATATCGCTCCGTATTTTTCACCTCCGCTCACGACGGTAAGGAATCAGATTGCAAGGCAAGGAATACTGGCCATTAACCAATTGGTAGGCATGATTAAGAAGAAAGAGCAAGGTGCAGCTCAAAAATTATCGGGTGAACTCATCGTAAGAGGTTCAAGCCACGTAAAGATCGGCCGGAATGATATCGAAGCATAGTTGTGTAGGATCATTTCGGTCTTTTTTTAAATGATTGAAGCAGAATAAGGGGGTTTTTATGCACGAAAATAAAAACGTTTTTATAAGTATGGAAAGTCAGAGGGGAGCTATGGAACGTGAGTAAATTAGCTGTTGAGAAGGCAGCCGGGAATACGCCGATTGGGTCAGGTCCTAAACAAAAAAAGTCGCTAGGACAGCGGGTTAGAGAGTTTGTCATCGACTATCGCAGACAGTGGGAAATTCAGTCCATGATTATACCGGGCATTATCTTTATGATCATTTTTTGTTATATCCCGATTTATGGTCTAACAATTGCTTTCAAAAATTATACGGTCATTGATACGCTCGCTACCGCACCATGGGTAGGCTTGGAGAATTTCAGAATTATCCTGTCGGATAAATATTTCTGGGACGCGGTCGTGAATACGCTGGGCATCAGTTTTCTCAAATTGGGGATCGGCTTCGTCATTCCCATTATTCTTGCAATCATGATCTACGAGCTGAACAGTGGACGGTTCAAGAAATTTGTGCAAACGGTTTCATATTTGCCGCACTTTTTGTCCTGGATCGTACTTGGCGGCATGCTCATCACCTGGTTCTCAACGACGGGGCTATTCAATCAGATCCTGCTCAGTCTGGGCTTGATCTCGCAGCCACAAAACATCCTGCTGGATGCCGGAAAGTACTGGTGGATTGCTACGTTATCGGATATATGGAAAGAGGCCGGCTGGGGAACCATCTTGTATCTGGCCATTATGTCGAAGATTGACCCCACGTACTATGAGGCTGCCAAAATTGATGGTGCAAGCAGGCTTAGGCAAATCTGGAACATCACGCTTCCGAACATGAGATCCATCATTAGCTTGAATCTGATTCTAACGGTAAGCGGTTTGCTTGGCTCCAACCTGGATCAGACACTGGTTCTGATGAACTCGCAAAACCGAGAAAAAGCAGAAGTCATTAACTCTTATGTATATCGTATGGGGATGTCTCAGGGTGACTTTTCGTATGCGACAGCGGTTGGACTCGGTGTCTCGATTGTGTCCGTCATTTTGCTGGTTACCGCAAACAAGATCACGAGCAAGCTGAACGATAATCAATCTGTGCTGTAGAAGGAGGCGTAACGCGTGAATGGAAAGGTGGCAAAAGAAGATCTCGATAGCCGGATCTTTGATACGCTGAATATTATTTTGCTGGTCATATGTACCATTGTTATTGTGGTCCCGCTCTGGAATGTGGTCATCTCTTCCTTTAGTTCCGGCAGGGCGCTGGCGGAAGGCGGGTTCATCTTCTGGTCACCCGAGTTCTCGCTGGAGAACTACCGGGCTGTATTTAATGATTCGAGTATTTGGCAAGCCTTCTTCATCTCGGTTTCCAAAACGACAATTGGAGTGGTTACTCACGTATTTTTCTGTGCCATGGTGGGTTACGGCCTGAGCAAAAAATACATACGGGGCCGGAAGCTATATGTTGCCATGGGTGTTATCACGATGTTTTTCTCGGGCGGGATGATTCCAACATACCTGTTGATCAAATCACTCGGCCTGCTCAATAGCTTCTGGGTATATATCATCCCGGCGCTGTTCAGCTTCTATGATGTCGTGATTCTGATGAACTTCTTCCGGAACGTCCCGGATTCTCTGGAGGAATCAGCCAAAATCGATGGCGCCGGAGACTGGCATATCTTCCTCAAAATCTTCATCCCGCTCTCCATGCCAGCAATGGCTACGATTGCGCTGTTCAATGGAGTGGGGCAATGGAATGACTTCATGACAACCAAGCTTTACATAACGGATCAGTCATTATATCCACTGCAGATGATGTTATATGAGATTATTGTGCAATCCCAGACGCAATCCATGCAAAATATCGGAGGCTCTGCGGTCATTGAAACAACGACCAAAGGTGTGCAGCTCGCCACGATCGTCATTACTACTTTGCCAATCGTGCTGATCTATCCCATCCTTCAGAGATATTTTATATCAGGAATGATGCTGGGGGCTGTCAAAGAGTAGTGCCAATTCAAGTTGGATCTATAAAGGTTTTTGAATGCTTGTTCAAGTATGTACCACATTCTGAGGAGGAATCTCGATGTTGAACATGAAGAAGGCCATCGGTCAAACGGGTGTTAAACTGAGTGCTGCCCTGCTGACAGCAGTAGTATTGGTTACAGGATGCGGAGGAGGAGCAGGTGGCTCCGGTGAGGGGAATTGGATTTCCATTGAAGACCGATACACGGTTGATCCGGAGACGCCGGCATGGCAGCTGGACAAAAAAGAAGAGGTAACGGATCTAACCTGGTACGTTAACGCGGACTGGTGGAATACCGATTTTGGCAAAGACATCGTCACGAAGAAAATCAAAGAGGACCTGAACATCAACATCAAATTCATTACAGGGGATGACACGAAACTAAATACCTTTTTTGCCGGTGGGGAGATGCCAGACCTGCTCACTGTATTCGACTCGAACTCTCCTGTCGTGCAAAAGGCAGCAACCTGGGCACTGCCGCTGAATGATCTGGCTGAGAAATATGATCCGTATTTCAACAAGGTGGCTGCGGCAGATACCCTTAACTGGTTCCAGCTGTCTGATGGCAAGACCTACGGATATCCGAACTATTCCAATACACAAGCCGATTATGATAGCGGTAACATTCCGGCCAAAACAGCATTTATCATCCGCAAGGATGTCTATGAGGCACTGGGAAGTCCAGTCATTGGAACACCGGAAGAATTCCAGAGCGTAATGAAGCAGATCAAAGAAAAGTTTCCAACGTTGATCCCATTCGGATTTAACGCCATTGGAGAGGGTACAGGTTCGCTCGGTGATACGCTGCAGGATTTCATCGGTGTACCTCTGGAGAATGAGAACGGCGAATTCTACGATCGTAATCTGGATGAAGACTATCTCGCTTGGTTGAAAACGCTGAACACCGTATACAGAGATGGTAATATCAGTGATGACAGTTTTGCAGATGACGGTACGGCGTTCGAGGAAAAAGTGAAATCGGGAAAATATGCAACGATGCTGCTGGACGGCACACCACAGCAAGGAGGCAATCTTCAAATTTATATGAGTGCTAACTCTGGCAAGGAGTATATTGCAATTGACGGTCCACAGAGTACCAATGGCCATGCTCCAACGTTGAATCAATCCGGCATAACGGGCTGGATGATCAACTTTATTTCCAAGGACAGCAAGGATCCGGCCAAAGCCATTCAGATCTTCACGTATCTGCTCAGTGAGGAAGGCCAGACGCTGATGAACTATGGTATCGAAGGCGAAACTTTCCAAACCCAACCGGACGGTACGGTTGAATTGCTGCCAGCCGTGAAGGACCTGCAGCTCAACAATGCAGATAAGTTCAAAAAGGATTATCGCATGGGTGAATTCATGTTCTTCGGTCATGATCGTCACAAAGCGTTAAGTGCGGATGCTTTTCCTGAGTCGATTAAACAAATGCAGGAATGGGGCAAAGGCAAGCTGAAACCTCATTTTATTCTGGAGAATATCAATCCGGATCAAGGAACACAGGAAGCACGTGCCTTGTCTGCCATCAACACCAAATGGAATTCGACACTGGTAAGTATGGTTCGAGCGAAGGATGATGCTGCATTTGATGGTGCACTTGCCGCTTACAAGTCATTCTTGGATGAAAATCGCTGGGATGAGATCGTGAAGGTCCGCAGTGAGAAGATGAAACAGAATAAAGAGAAATTAGGCATCCAATAAAAGAAAACCGGAGGGGATCAGATGAGCCAATTCAAGATCTATCGATCAACAGGAGAACATGAACTATTTATGCCTGTATCAGGGGAACAATTGGAATCGCTCCAATCGGACCGGGAACCAATTGAAGTCAAGCTGGATGATCAGCATACTTTTCAGGAGATGGATGGTTTCGGAGCTTCATTTACCGATTCGTCAGCGTATCTGATTCATCAGATATTGAGTGAAGAACAGAGGGAAGAGCTAATGATCAGGCTATTTCACCCGCGGGATGGCATCGGCTTGTCGGTCATTCGCAATCCAATGGGCGCATCCGATTATGCCAGAACGGTATACAGCTATAATGATCTACCTGAAGGGGAAACTGATCGAGAGCTTGCCCGTTTCAGTATTGCGCATGATGAAGAGGATGTAATCCCCTTAACCCGGAAAGCGCGCGAATTAAATCCGGATCTGAAGCTGTTTCTTTCGCCCTGGAGTGCTCCGGGTTGGATGAAAACAAGCGGGTCCATGATTACGGGACAACTGAAGCATGAGTATTATCCGGTGTACGCCGAATATTTTGCCAAAACCATCAAAGCATACGCGAAACATGGACTGCCCGTCCATGCAGTGACACCGCAGAATGAGGCATTGTATGAACCGGGCCATTATCCAGGCATGCTGATGCCAGCGGAAGCACAGGCGGATTTTATCAAGAATCATCTGAAACCTGCCTTTGTTAGCCAAGGCATTCAGACCAAGATTCTCTGTTATGATCACAACTGGGATGAACCGGGTTATCCACTTACCGTGCTGGAGCAGGCGGGAGAGGAGGTGGATGGCGTGGCTTGGCACTGGTACGGAGGCGAAGCATCCGCACAAACGAAGGTGTATGAAGCGTATGCAGGTAAAGAGGTGCACTTTACGGAGGGGTCAGGAGGAGATTGGATTCCTCCCTTCGAGGAGGCTTTCTCCAATGTCATGCGAACAGGAATTCAGATTCTTCGGAACTACAGCAAGTCTATGGTGCTCTGGAATATGGCACTTGATGAGAACAACGGGCCAACGGTGCCTGGGTTTGGTCGCAGTACTTGTCGCGGCATCGTGCAGGTAAATCAGCAAACGGGTGAGCTTATGTACACACTCGATTACTATGCACTGGCTCATTTTAGCGCATTCATTCGCCCAAAGGCCGTTCGTATTGAATCCGCTTCAAGTCATGTCTCCATATCCAACGTGGCCTTCAGCAACAGGGACGGTTCCATTGCCGTAGTTCTATTCAATGATGGGGAAGAGTCTGGTAATATCCGGCTGAAGCTTCGTGATGAGGAACTGTTAAACATATTCATGGAATCCAAAAGTGCACTGACCATTTTGATTCCTAGTCGATAATTCGTATTCAAAAAAGCCGATCCGCAGTGTGAATCATCCCTGCAGATCGGCTTTTCGTACGCTTCATTTCATCCAAACATCTGAATAGCGAGATTGGGCGTTCCTGAGCTATCGTCGATAAACAACACATATTGGTTACCGCTGGTTCCCGTCAGTACAAGGCCTGGTTGATTTAAAACACCCGGATTGTAGTATAACAACTGCTGCACTACCGGCAAGACGGCAGGAAGCGTTGGTTGATTCAGCGCCATGATCTGGGTGGTGGCTTTTACGCTGTCCCCTGCGTGAACAACTCCGCCGACTCCGAGACTGTTTGTAAGGGAAGTGCTGCCATTAATTTGAAGATGGCCGGCAATGGTCTGGTTTCCGTTCACCTGCAGGTTCAGCCCGACCGTTTCATTACCATTCACATGCAAATCCTGATTGATGGTCTGGTTTCCCGTAACGAGGATACTACTAAATGTTGTCAAACATATCAACTCCCATCTGGTCTTGATATAGTTTATGAGGACAAGAACCGAATGGACACGGGGTTCTGGCACATTTACTTGGGAGAAACAACCTATTCTGTCTAGTTGAATACCTAAAAATCCAACTCTAGAAACCTAGCCAGTCATCCATGCATATTGTAGGCAGAGAGTGTCAATCCGCTACGGGATCGGAGGGTTTGGTTATCAAAAAAAAGAGACGGATGCAAATTAAATCTCAAAAAAATAAGCTCTCTGTGCAGCATCCCAACCGGTGGTTGCTAAGACAGATGAATGCCACATTACATCGGAAACTGAAGTTGATTCAGCATCATCTGACCGTGCAGCAGACGGATCTGCAGCAGCACTTGATGAAAATTCTGGAGGATGGGAATCGTCAGTCTAAGGACGTTCAGCCACAGGTCGTTTACAAACAATTGAATGTGCTCATCATTACGCCATATATGGACCGAGAGCTCTCTTCCATTGCCGTTCATGTTGAGCAGAGTCTGAGGCATCTCGTGAAAAGTATACATGAAATCAAAGTAATTCAGCCGCTGGGAGCATACCTGAATACATTCCAAACCGATCTGATTATCGTGCTGGGCGGCGAAGAGGCACTACCAGAAGAGAGTATTGAAGCATTACGGATCTCGCCGATCAAAAAGGCCATCTGGTTATCTGATCAATCTGGTGTGAAGGACTTGGGTTCAGTTATGACCATATTCGATTATGTGTTCACACAGGATCCGGCAAACATTACATTCTATCAGCGCATGGGTGATGCGCTATGTTATGAAGTTCCTTTTCCACCAAATCCGAACGTATTCTATCCTCAGACCGCGCGCAAGCAGGATGAGTCTGATGTATATATCATTGGAGATGCGCAGCCTGGCAGTTGCCTTTTTGCATTTGCGAATCATGTCTTATTATCCGGCAAAAAGGTTCGGGTAGAGGGGGAGGGATGGAAGCAATATGGAGCGTTTATCCCTGTGCAAGCGGATGAGAAACGGGAATGGCTGTACAATGGGACCAAAATTGTTATTCAGGACAACTCTTCGATCAGAAGTATCATGGAGGTGGCTGCTTGCGGCACGTTCCAACTGAACTCGAGCTCTTCAAGCGCGGGTCTGGATACAGATGTATTCATAAGCTATGATTCGCTTGAGGAACTTGTTGAGAAGTTCGACTATTATTGGAATCAGGTGGATCAGCGAAGACTGGCTGCTTCGCGGGCAATGACTTACGTGAAATATAATCATTCCTATCTTCAGAAAAGCTTGCAGCTTCTGGATCGTATATTCCGATAAATCCGGCTGTCTAATGGAGGAATCCTGATTGAAGCTTATTGCGTTACATTTACCTCAATTTCATCGGATTGCTGAGAATGACAAGTGGTGGGGGGATGGATTTACCGAGTGGACGAATGTAAAAAAGTCAATATCCTTATACCCGGGACATGTACAGCCCAAGAGGCCGCTCCAACAGAACTATTATAATCTGACAGATCCTGCGGTGCGCAAATGGCAGGCAGAGACTGCAAAATCCTATGGGATATATGGATTCTGTTATTATCATTACTGGTTTAAGGGCAAGCGGCTGCTGGAGAAGCCGTTTGATGAAATCATAAAAACCGGGGAGCCTGATTTCCCTTTTTGTTTGTCTTGGGCGAATGAACCCTGGACCCGTAAATGGGACGGTCAGGAATCGGATGTTCTGATATCACAGGACTATGGAGACGAGAGCGATTGGAAGGATCATTTCGAGTATCTGATTAGGGCCTTTAAGGACAAACGCTATATCCGGGTGGAAGGTAAACCCATGTTTCTTATATACCGGCCTGCAAGCATTCCCCGCTGTGAGGACATGATTCGGTACTGGCGCAAGCTGGCGGTGAAACATGGACTGGAGGGTATTCATTTTGTACAAACGATAGGCGGATTTCCGACCTATAACAGCCAGGCTTTTGACGCAAGCATGGAATTTGAGCCGCATTATACGTTTGCTCATGGCCACACGAACGAAATCTGGATCGAGATGAATATCGGGAGTCAGAAGCATATTGTCGTGAACTACGACAAGGTATGGACGGCCATCCTGGAAAGGTCACCACATCGGAACGGGGAAGTGGTTTACCCTGGTGCTTTTGTAAATTGGGATAATACGCCGCGTCGCGGCATGGATGGACAGAGTACGCTCGGCTCCACTCCCGAGAAATTTGGGCTGTATCTGTCCAGGCAGGTGGAGAGGGGACAGAAATCGTACAAGAGTGGCTTCATGTTCGTTAATGCCTGGAATGAGTGGGCAGAAGGCGCATACCTAGAACCGGACGAAGATTATGGCTACGCCTATTTGAAAGAAGTCAAAAGGGTTATCCGACAAAACGAGGGAATCAATTACAGGCATCTATAAATGGTGGGGTTCCTCATAAGGGACTCCATTTGTTTTTGCAAACAGAGCAACATAAGCAGTAAGGCATAACCAGTAACGCATAAAAAGCCCTTATGTTGCTGGCAGAGTCGTTTGTTTACGGAATTCAGTCGGGGTTAACCCGGTATGCTTCTTGAACAGCCTTGAAAAATAATACAAATCCCGAAATCCGAGATGTTCAGCAATCATGGTAATGGTGTTCGGCGTACAGCTGAGCAGCTCCTTGGCTTTGTCCACTTTTTTGCCTGTAATGTAGTGAATGGGTGGTACGCCAACCTGCTGCTTGAAGAAGCGAATGAAATAGTTGGGATGCATATAAGCGATCTGCGCCAGATCCTGCACGGTAATATTTTCTTCAATATGGGCATCGATATAGGCGAGTAAGGCAGACATTTTCTCCATGACGGGTATATTCAGATACGTAATCTGCTCCAGATCCAGATTCATCAGGTAGTGGGATATAAGCTCCATCAGTTTGCTTTTGGCCATCATGTGAGCATATACCTCACCGGATCTGGCATACAGAAGAATATGATTGAAGATTTCATTGACCAATTCAGGGCGTTCTATAGTACAAAAGTGAGGAAACTTCAAAATTTGAAATAGATTAATTCCCCCGACCTTAGCGCTGAAATGACACCAATACTTCAGAAAAGGCTGATCGCTGATGACTGAATAGGATTGAGTGACCCCCTCAGGCATCAAAAAAAGCTGTCCAGGTGCAGGATAATACTCCTGATCCCCAATCTTCAACCATCCTTCTCCTTCGCTGATCCAATAAAATTTGCTGTAGTCGGGGGTGTAATCCAGATCACGCCAGTCTGCATCACACCGATTATAGTTGACCATGAACAGTTCCACCTGCAGGTTGGACAGGTAGTTCGTAAGCAGCGTCTGATGATTCATGAGCGTATCTCCTTACAAGGTTATTATTGTGCATCCAAAAGTTAGTGTTCTGCATGTCTATCCCTTCTTCCTACCGCTACAATACAAGGGAACAGGATAACGAAAGGGATGAGAACAGACGATGGAGCATACCGAATATTTGCAAAAGATTGAAGCCACCATTGCTGAAGGGCGATTCAAAGATAACTGGAAGTCACTCCGTGCGTATCAGGTCCCGGATTGGTACAGGAATGCCAAGTTCGGCATTTTCATTCACTGGGGACTGTATTCCATTCCGGCTTATGATAGTGAGTGGTACTCACGTAATATGTATATCCAGGGTTCCCAAGCCCATGAACACCATCTTGAAGTATATGGGCACCCGAAGGATTTTGGATATAAGGATTTCATTCCCATGTTCCGTGCGGAAAAGTTCGATGCTGACGAATGGGCCACACTATTCAGAAAGGCTGGAGCCAGATACGTGATGCCTGTCGCTGAGCACCATGACGGATTTCAAATGTATAAAAGCTCCATTTCCCACTATAACACAGTTGAAATGGGACCCAAACGCGATCTTCTGGGGGAGATGAAGACCGCTTATGAGAAGCAAGACCTTACATTGTGCGTCTCCTCGCACCGGGCAGAGCACTGGTTCTTCATGTCCCACGGGAAGGAATTCGAATCGGATATCCAAGAGCCCCTTAGTCGCGGAGATTTTTACTGGCCTGCCATGCCTGAGCCGGACCATCATGATCTGTATGGCTCACCTCCTTCCAAGGAATTTCTGGAAGACTGGCTGGTTCGCTGCTGTGAGCTGGTTGATCAATATCAGCCGCGAGTCTTTTATTTTGATTGGTGGATTCAGAATGCAGCCTTTAAGCCCTACCTGAAAAAATTCAGTGCGTATTACTATAACAAAGGAGAAGAGTGGGGAATTCCTGTAGTCATTAACTACAAACATGATGCGTTTGTGCTGGGCTGTGCCGTTCCCGACGTGGAACGAGGGCAGTTTGCCGACCTCAAGCCCTACTAC
Organism: Paenibacillus sp. FW104-T2; assembly: GCF_058789975.1. Lineage (NCBI taxonomy): Bacteria > Bacillati > Bacillota > Bacilli > Caryophanales > Paenibacillaceae > Paenibacillus > Paenibacillus sp. FW104-T2. The sequence goes on from NZ_JBYTCE010000041.1 coordinate 15,628, forward strand.
TGGCAAACCGATACGGCCGTCGCCAAAAACTCCTGGTGCTACACGGAAAATAATAACTACAAAACAGCGAATGAAATCATCCGGGATCTGGTCGACATTGTGAGCAAAAACGGCAATCTGCTTCTCAATATTGGACCCAAAGCGGATGGCAGCATACCGGAGGAAGACCGGGATATTCTGTTAGCCATAGGTGAGTGGCTCGGCGTGAACGGAGAGGCCATCTATGATACTTCCTTCTGGCGTACTTATGGCGAAGGTCCGACAGAAGTGAAGGAAGGCCAGTTCACAGACGGGGATACCAAGATGTTTACCAGTGAAGATATTCGTTTTACAGTAAAAGACAGCAGTCTCTACGCCACGGTTCTTGTCTATCCGGACAACGGAGAGGTTCGTATTCGATCCTTAAAAGAGAATTCACATCACTTCCAAGGAATAATCAAAAGCATTGAGATTTTGGGATTTGATGAACGCCCTCAATGGGTAAGAACAGCAGATGCGCTGGCGATCACAACAACAAATGTGAAGAGCGAATCGCCTGTCGTATTCAAGATTGAAATGGATTAAGTGAAGGATGGAGCCGGCAGCATTGTCGGTTCTTTTTGTTATTCATGGTTGTGTAGAGGGTGTGCTATGCATTTCAGTTGTCTCTTACACAGCAAGTCTTAGTCATAAAGACATGATTTCAATCTATGGCGATACCAATGGTGCGCAATTATGAAAAAAAGATTTCAAGTTAAGAGAGACATCAGACATATAAAAG
>NZ_JBYTCE010000042.1:0-15754 GCF_058789975.1 Paenibacillus sp. FW104-T2
TAACTATATTGTATAATGAAATTTTTAATAATTGGAAACTATTTAGAAATTTAATTTTTATGTATGTTGAAAAAAAGAAAATTAAAGATATAAAAAAAGATTATATTGATAAGATTAAAATTTTATTAAATGAACTATATAAAAAAGAAAAGTATGCTTCAGAATTATTTATAAAATACTTGTCCTAGGTTAAATGTTTGACTAAAAGCGCCGCGATCCTTGTGTTTGTGAAAAAGATATGTTCTTCTTAGTGCCAGGGTGTTTCCTTGTTTAAGGAGAACCCATTAATTATATTGTGGTTAACTGAACAGATCTCGTGATGAAGAGTTAATCATAATTCTAATGTATATTTCCCGATAAGGTTGCGACGATAGCCAGCTATGTTCCTACAGTCCAACGGATTATTGAACACTCTTGAAAAGGTGGTCATTTTCAGTGCTTTTTGCTTGAGCTTATCAAATTGCTAGAAGTGCAACAAGAAAAATTCTCCTTGTACTTTATGAGCTTATTCCAGTATTCTCCTTCAAAAAGAATTCTTCTCCGTAAATATGACCATTGATTAATTGGCATCCTCCTTATAGCGAAAAAACCCTTCTTGATGGATAATGTTAAGTTCATCTTATAGATGAACTATTTCGATTACCATCTGAAGGGTAAGATTTTACCTTTTATTTTTGTTAAAGATCTTTTCGTTGAAAGTTTCTGCGTGGAGAAGTAACTTTGCCAATTTTATCGGTATCGTTCTCTTTGGGTACCAGACGTTCGTCCGTGCGGCCTTCGTGATGATTCTCAAACATGAACTCAGTCAGCTTCCATTCCGATTTGCCCAGAACCGGATCAGCCGGGAAATGTTGACCACGGTGCAGATGTTCCTCGCGACCCGCTTCATTGATGTAAACTCCGTCGACTTCCACCTTTTCATGCGAAAGGGGCAGCATATCCTGTTCTTTGCGGTCCATGAAACAGCGCCTCCTTTGATACCAGTAATTTAACTGTATGAGTTGTCCGTGATAATATCCCCCGAATAGTTCCGTGTTATGCTGGATAGAATTAATTCCGTACAGAAGGGACATATTCATAAAATATGATTCGGGATTAAACTTTTTGGGCGTAAAAACCGTTATAAATAATAAGCAAAATCGTCAAGTCGTAACATACTCCCGAATATGCTACAATAAGATTATGATTCAATCTGAATCATATCGGGTATTTATAGTGTCAGGTACTTGCTTTCAGCGAGGTTCCCGACCTAAAGCTTGCTTTAAGCCGCGCACACAACTTCATGGATGGCATTTAAGACTTATTCGGCGTTCTCTAAACGGAGCATTCACTTTCAACGTTTTGGGAGGGAATTACAATGGCAACGAAAGGTCACAATGAGGTCAAAGAAAGTTTGAGGGAAATGACTCGGATTTTCCGTCCTAAGGATCCAAAAAAATTCGTGAAGGAGTACGTGAGAAAATACCGGATTACGGGTGGATATGAGGAAGAATTGACTTCTGTGGTCGAGCACGAGCTTGTCAAGATGGATTCTTCCGTGTCCTGAAACACATCATTGAATTATACTGTTCCGATATGAATAGAACCGTCTCCCGGGCGATATGCTCCGGCAGACGGTTTTTTTTGCTGTCCTGAGATTTACTTGTGAAATGAAAGGACATGAAGCATTGCGTCACTTTTGGGCTGTGTGGCATTTCTTCTGCATATACATGGAAGTACACATAGGCAGGAAGGATGAATGCATGTGGACCCTATTTTGAAAACGAGAGAAGAGATTGGCTACATGCGGGAAGCAGGCCGGATTCTGCGAAGCTGCCACGAGCATATTGAACAATGGCTTACCCCTGGCATAACCACAGGTGAGATCGACAGACGGGTAGAGGCATTTCTGGCCGAACGAGGGGCTACTCCGGAGCAAAAGGGATATAAGGGCTATCCGTATGCGACTTGTGCTTCAGTGAATGAAGTGGTCTGTCACGGCTTCCCGGATGAACGGGAATTGGCTGCAGGGGATGTTGTGACCATTGATATGGTGGTAAACAAGGATGGCTGGCTTGCTGACTCGGCATGGACTTACGGAATTGGCGAACAACGCAGATCCATTCGCAAGCTGATGAAACGCACAGAAAGGGCCCTCCACCGGGCTATAGCACAGGCTGTACCGGGAAATACGCTAGGGGATATCGGCAACGCGATTGAACGAACTGCAAGATTGTACCGCTATGGCATTGTTAAGCCGCTCATTGGTCATGGGATTGGGCAGTATATTCATGAACCACCCAACGTACTGCCTTATGGTAAACGCAGGACCGGCATGATGCTTACGGAAGGCATGGTTATTACAATTGAGCCCATATTTACGAGAGGCAGTTCAGGAGCCGTCTTCTGGGATGAAGATGGATGGACTGTCCGGACGGTCGACGGAACATGGGGAGTCCAGTATGAACATACAATTGCGATAACCCGAGATGGACCGCTTATACTAACCGATGGAACGTAAGTCCTTTGATAGGCTGGTAAGGTTTGTTCAAATGATCGTTTAGGAGTGAAGCCAACATACAGGGTCAGACGCCAAAGCCAGTTCATCGATGTGAATAGAACAGAGTGTAGGATTTGGCCCTGTAGAAGCTGGGAAAAATGGAAGCTGAGAAAAGCTCGTATTCTTTTGCATAATACTGCATGTTTTTCACGTGAGAAAAGTCACTGAGAATTCACGATAAATCGCCGAAATATGGCAAATATTTTCAAATTAAGAGGTTTACATTTATAACTGAAATCGTTTGCAAACTAAGTTGTGGTGCGGTTTTTATACATAAGTGAACAATTTGTGAACATGTGTCCAAAGATTGACAAAATCATACCCTCAACTTATATTTAATAAGTGATTGAACCATATAGAATGAATTGGAAGAATGCGCAGACATGCCCTTTGAAGGAAATGAAGGGGGTTCTGGAAGCGTTATTTTTGGAAGCGTTCTGTATGACGGACAGGATTATGCGGATCGGGCTGAAGTGACCTTATCAGACTAAACTTCGAACGATAAACGTAATCTACGAAAATGTTAAAAAAGTGGGGTAGATCAATGATGAAACAGTGGCAGGTTGCAAAGCGAATTCTCCCCTTGCTGGCGGTGTTCTCTTTGCTGCTATCCGCATGCGGGCGGGAAGACTTGTCGGTAATGAAACCTCAGGGTCCTGTGGCACAAGGCCAATATGATCTGATGAAGCTGTCCATTGCGATTATGATCGTAGTGCTCATCATTGTATTTGCCATTGCTGCGTATGTGCTGATCCGGTTTCGCAGACGTGCCGGGCAGAATGAGGTTCCCGAACAAGTTGAAGGCAATTTCAAGCTGGAAGTGATTTGGACAGCCATTCCGCTATTGCTGGTTATTGTACTGGCTGTACCGACAGTTCAGACGATCTTTGCCCAAGGTGAAGATTTGTCCAAGGACAAAAATGCAATTCAGGTCAAAGTTACCTCACATCAGTATTGGTGGGAATTCACTTATCCTCAATATGATGTTACCACCTCTCAAGATCTCATCATTCCGACCGGCAAAAAAATCGCATTCGAATTGAAAACCGCGGACGTGCTTCACTCCTTCTGGGTGCCGTCACTTGCGGGCAAAATGGACACAAACCCGGATGGAACAGTAAACAGATTTAGTTTCTCGGCACCTAATGAAGGCGTTTACCGCGGGAAATGTGCGGAGCTATGCGGAAGGTCGCATGCCTTTATGGAATTCAAGGTAAAAGCAGTCAGCCAGGAATCCTTTGACAGATGGGTCAATGAGATGAAGGCACCGGCAGTGCTGCCGGAAGATACACAGCTTGCTGAAAAGTTCAAAACGAACTGCCTCTCTTGCCACGCCGTTGGCGATCAGGGCGGACCTGTTGCCCCGAATCTCACAGGAATCGGCGGCAAGGAAGCTGTCGCAGGTATTTTGCTGAACCAGCGTGAGGGACAGGAAGAAGGTAATCCGGTGCTGGATAACATGAAACAATGGCTCCATGATCCACAATCCGTGAAGCCAGGCAATACGATGCCGAATCCAAAAGATCTTGGCCTTACGGATGAAGAAATCGACGGAATTGCCGAATATCTAGCCAACTACAAATTGGACTATGAATAGAACAGCAAGGACGAAGAAGGGGGTACACTACCTTGGCTCATGCTCATAGCGTCAAGCGGTACAGGGGCTTGATGGATTGGATCACCACCGTCGATCACAAAAAGATTGCTATTCTTTATTTAATTGCAGGTGGATTGTTTTTCGGAATCGGCGGGATTGAAGCCATATTAATTCGGATTCAGCTGATGAAACCGATGAATGATTTTGTATCGGCTCAGGTCTTCAACGAATTGATTACGATGCATGGAACAACGATGATCTTCCTTGGTGTCATGCCAATCATATTTGCCATCATGAATGCTGTTGTTCCTTTGCAGATTGGTGCCCGGGACGTCGCCTTTCCATTTATTAATGCACTAGGATTCTGGACGTTCCTGTTTGGCGGACTGCTGCTGAACCTGAGCTGGATCATGGGCGGGGCGCCTGATGCAGGCTGGACGTCATACACGCCGCTCTCCAGTAGTGAGTACAGCGGAACCCATGGTGTGGACTTCTATACGATTGGTCTACAGATAGCTGGTCTAGGAACACTCATCGGCGGTATTAACTTTCTTGCCACGATCATTACGATGCGTGCACCCGGCATGTCCTATATGCGGATGCCGATGTTTACATGGACAACATTTATTACTTCAGCCATTATCCTTTTTGCATTCCCTGCCATCACGGTGGGATTAGTACTGTTGACGTTTGACCGTATTCTGGGAGCCAACTTTTTCGATGTCGCAAATGGTGGTAACCCGGTACTCTGGCAGCACATTTTCTGGATCTTCGGACACCCGGAAGTGTACATACTCATCTTGCCGGCGTTTGGAATTATCTCGGAAGTTATTCCGACCTTTGCACGCAAGAGATTGTTTGGTTACAGTTCCATGGTGTTTGCAACCATCCTGATTGCCTTCCTGGGATTCATGGTATGGGCACACCACATGTTCACAACGGGTCTCGGCAATGTGGCCAACGCACTCTTTTCGATATCAACCATGCTGATTGCCGTACCGACAGGGATCAAGATCTTTAACTGGCTCTTTACGATGTGGGGTGGACAGATCCGCTTTACGGCTGCGAACCTGTTTGCTGTCGGATTCGTTCCAACCTTCGTCATGGGTGGTGTCACCGGTGTCATGCTCGCATCTGCACCAGCTGATTTCCAGTTCCATGATACGTACTTTGTCGTAGCCCACTTCCACTACGTAATCGTTGGTGGCTTGGTTCTTGGATTGTTCTCGGGCCTGCATTACTGGTGGCCGAAGATGTTCGGTCGCGTTTTGAGCGAAACACTTGGTAAATGGACATTCTGGACATTCATGATCGGTTTCCAATTAACGTTCTTCGTGCAGCATTTCCTCGGTCTCATGGGGATGCAGCGCCGGATCGTTACATACTTGCCGAATCAGGACTTTGACCTGCTTAACCTGGTCAGCTCCGTTGGAGCATTCCTGATGGGTGTCGGGGTGATTATGTTCCTCGTGAACATCGTCATTACAACGAGAAAACCGGTGAATGCACCAAATGATCCGTGGGAAGATGGCCGTACGTTGGAATGGTCCATCCCGTCTCCGCCGCCGGAATATAACTTCAAACAGACTCCGCTTGTTCGCGGAATCGATGCATATTGGAAGGAAAAGATGGCAGGACACACGGAGATGACTCCTGCTGAACCGGTAGGTTCGATTCATATGCCATCTGCAACACCGCTGCCGTTTATCATGTCTGTCGGTATTTTCATTGCCGGACTGGGCCTGATGTTCAGCAAAGACGATTTTGGCAATGCCTTTATGAACGGACTTTTCAATAATTATATTGTGGTTATTATCGGCCTTCTGATTACATTCGGAGCGATGGCAATGCGTTCACTTTATGATGACCATGGCTGGCATATCGAGCCCGAGGATCAGGATGAGAAGGGGGTTAGAACATGACAACTTCACATGCCGAACCGGTAAGCGGCCAACTGCCGCATGAACCGGAGAAAGCAACGCTGGAGGGACGCAACAAGCTCATTGGCTTCTGGTTGTTCCTTGGCGGCGAGACGGTATTGTTCGGTACACTCTTCGCAACCTTCCTGGCTCTTCGTGGCCAGACGAATGAAGGGCCATCGGCGAACGAACTGTTCCATCTGCCGCTTGTGGCAGCAGCGACCTTCATACTCCTCGTCAGCAGTCTGACAAGTGTATTTGCGATCCAGGCCATGCATCGGGGCAACCGAAGTGCTTTGGCACTTTGGCTCGGAATCACGGTAGTGCTGGGCCTTGGATTCCTTGGTATTGAAATTTATGAGTTCTATGAATATGTGGTGCACAAAGAGTTCGGGATGACAACCAGTGCATTCAGCTCCGCTTTCTACACGCTGGTTGGATTCCATGGAGCCCACGTTGCATTCGGTATTCTGTGGATCGGACTTATTATCGGGCAGCTGTTCAGAAAAGGATTAACGGTCGTAACTGCACCAAAAGTATACGTCTCAGCAATGTATTGGCACTTTATTGACGTGGTCTGGGTGTTTATCTTTACGGTCGTCTACCTGCTCGGAAAGGTGGGTTAACACATGTCGGTACAGGATAAGAGTGATCAACAACCTGTGAAACATCGTCACCGGACAGAAGGACCGCAGAAGCATGTCGTTGTGTTTATATTCTCCATCATCCTGACACTCATTGCGTTTGCAGCCGTTAAGGCAGGGGGCGTCAATACATCCTTTACCATCATTCTATTGGTGGTTATGGCCATTCTTCAGGTTTTTGTCCAGCTGGGATACTGGATGCACATGAAGGATAAAGGCCATCTGATGCCCATCCTGTTTATGGCTTTCGGATTTTTCGTAGCATTCACGTGCATCATTATGGCACTCTATTGGGTTTGGTGGTAAATGAGATGGCGGCGGCGCAGTGCCGCCGTCTTTTCCCCTTTTAGGCGATGGAATGAAAAAGATGGTTTAAGGCTACAACCAAATCAGGTCACCGGGAGGTTTCCCGTATGCTCGGGTTGCAATACTTCAGTTTCAACGATTTATGGAGTCCCTTCATTCTTGCGTTATTTTTGCTCATTGCAGCTGTGTATCTGTTTATCGTAGGTCCGTTAAGTGAAAGGGTTACTGATGCAGAATCTGCTACCCCTGCACAGAAAATCATGTTTATTACGGGTCTGGCTGTGTTCTATCTTGCTCAGGCTGGGCCATTTAATTTGCTGGGGCACGTCATGTTCAGCTTTCACATGGTAAGCATGGCTCTGTCTTATCTGGTTGCTCCACCTTTATTGATGAAAGGGCTGCCTCTCTGGGTGTGGCGAAAGATCATTCAGTGGCTGCCAGCGCGGCAGTTATCCTTTTTAGCTCATCCGATTGTCGCGGCATTACTCTTTAATGGTTTATTTTCGCTGTATCATCTGCCCGTTGTCCATGACTATGTCATGCTGAATTTTACGGTTCACCGCCTGTATTACTTGGTTCTCTTTATAACCTCTATGCTCATGTGGTGGACACTTCTTAATCCGCTGCCGGAGGCAAGACAGGCGTCAGGGCTGTCGAAGATTGGATTTATCTTTCTTAATATGGTGCTGTTAACACCAGCCTGCGGCCTGATTATTTTTGCGTCCGAGCCATTATATGCAACGTATAGCAATCCGACTGTATGGGCGGAAGCAATGAGATATTGTGTGTCAGGGGACTCCTCGGCATTATTGCGTACATTCGGAGGTCCAGGTTTCTTTAACTTCCTGTCTTCTGCCAAAGAGGATCAGCAGGTGGGTGGTATTGTGATGAAGTTTATTCAGGAGGGTATCTTCGTATCCATGCTGGCATATGTTTTCTTTCAATGGTACCGCAAGGAAAAACGCGAAGATGATGATGATCCGTATCCTGTAGAACGTTCAGGTGGACCGCTTAATCCTGCAAAATAAGCCTTAGTTATGTTCAGACAAGAGGGGGAACACACGATGGATATGCATTTTTTGCTACCTACGATCAGTACTTCTTTCATTGTGATTAGCGCTGTACTAGTTGGGATCGGTTGGGTGTTAATCGTTCGCGGCAAAAAGGAGGCTCATCAGTCCATGATGATAGCGGGAGCTGTCGCGGCTCTGGTATTCTTTATCATCTACATGTCCCGAACGATATTTGTAGGAAATACTGCTTGGGGCGGTGATCCGGAGATGGAGATCTTCTATCGAATCTTTCTGATCTTTCATATTATTCTCGCCACAGCAGCTGCGGTCTTCGGTATCTCTACCCTGGTGCTGGGATTCAAGAAGAAATTTGCTACACATCGTCGCTGGGGACGATTTACATCCATGATCTGGTTCAGCAGTGCACTGACTGGCGTCATTGTGTATGTTTTATTATACCTCCTTTATCCTGGCGGGCATACACGTCCTGTGTGGGAAGTCATTCTTGGGGTGTAGATTAAAGATCGTTTCCTATGAAAATATGAAAAATGGATGAATCTATCGGTTGATTCGTCCATACCTTCTCTCACATCCGTTCATAGAATGAGATCGAGAGGGGGAAACAACAAATGAAAAAAACAGTCCAAGTCAGTCAAACGTATCCACGTCTCACGGTGTATTCAGAGGAGAATTACAGAGGGAGAAGCCGGATTTACCGTGGCAACACGGGTCTCCGCAACCTGGACAACATTCTGGGTGGGGTAGAGAGCCTGCGCTTTTTCTCAACAAGTTCGAATGCAACGCTGGTAGTGTTTACGAGACCAAATTTCCAAGGCGGATTCCGAGTCTTTCGAGGTAATACGAATCTGAGAGATCTGGATGATCTGATCCGGGGAAATGACGTGGAATCTCTGATCTCCACCAATCAACGTCTCACACTGGCTCAAATTCGTGCCATCCGCAGCAGTCGTAGTTTGCCAAGCGGCTACGATCTGGTTTAAAAGGTAGACCTCTTCTGCATACAGGTGCCGGAAAAATAAAAGAGCTGATTCCGATTTGTGTCCGCACAATATCGGAGTCAGCTCTCTTTTTTTGCCTGCACACCTTTAGTTCGAAGCAGTTGTTAAACAAACATCGTGGTAACTGCCCTAAGCCTGCCTTTCATACTCCATCATCTCAGTGTCCAAGGGAATAAATTCCTGTTATATTCCTGATTCAGGAAAAAAAGGGTTGACGGTACGAATTGAAGGTCTGTATACTGTGTATATTGATATATACAGTAAACACAGTGAACACAGCTTGCATAGTAAATGTGTGAGATGGAAAGGCAGGCAATGTTATGAATGATTGGAAGCAGGCTTGGTGGCTAACCCGCAGCGAATGGAGCAAGGATCGGTATCAGTGGGTATGGTCTGCACTGTTTATGATCTATGTTGGAGCTATGGGGGGTGTCATGTTATATGGACAGAGGGAGGAAAGTGCGCTTAACACGATTTCCGATTCCTACTTCTTGCTTATGATTCCATTTCAGGGATTCATCTTCTCCAGACGTTCTTTCCGCTACATACAGGAAGATTCGTATACACAGATGCTGACCTACTATCGCAGACTTCCCATCTCGGCAGAGACAGTCATGTGGGGACGCATTCAGCAGGCTTTGCTGGCCTTCATCTATAATGGAATATTCTACTATGGTGCGTTGTATGTCTCGGTGATGCATCTGGAAGAGTTTCGATGGGATCAGTATCTAGCCTTTGCCCTAACGTGTACAGGTTACGGGTTACTGATTACAGGGTTCTACATCTTTGGGGAATTTCTACACACAGGCAAAAAGTACTTGTTAATCAGCATGCTGTTTATACCCGTAATTGTCCTCATTGCGCTCTTCATTCGAATCATGGGTGGAAACGGATTGCAATATGCCGTAGAAATCAGCAAAACCTGGGGGTTATTATCACCATTTATGTGGGGCTCGCTAATATTGGGATTTGCGGTGTTGTGGTTGCTTAGTCGCTTAACACTAAGGAAGTTATCGAAGCGGGATTTAAGTTAAAGGTAAGTCAAATATAGAACGACATCGAGGATGACCGGCACTATCGTGCAAGTGAACTGAAGTGTACGGGAGGGTGAGGTGCAGGACTTGAATATACCGATTCAAATTAATGAAAATAGTGCTGAACCTTTATATCACCAAATTGAAAACCAACTAAGATCTTTAATTATAACGGGTCAATTGGGGGAGGGAACGCATTTGCCATCCATTCGCGAATTTGCAGGTTCGTTGAATTGCAGCGTGATTACTGTTCGCCGGGTTTACCAGGATCTGGAGAATGAAGGCTTACTTCGAACAAAGCAGGGTACGGGGACGTTTGTAGCCAAGGTTGATGCAGGAGATCGGGAGAACTACAAATTGACAGCAGCAAGAGAGGCATTGCAGGCAGCTGTGCAGTCTGGTAAATCCGTTGGATGCAGTGAAGAGGAAATGGCAGGATTGTTTCAAGAGATTTTGCAGTTGATCTACTATCCGAGTAAGGGGTGACCAAACATGGAACCAATTGCGGTTCAGCTAAACGGTGTATCCAAAATGCGCAAGCGTAGAATCATTGGCCCTATTGATCTCGTCATTCCCGAGGGATACGTGGTCGCCATATTGGGACATAACGGTTCGGGAAAAAGCACGCTTCTGAATATGCTTCAGCGGGTAGTACTACCAGATTCCGGTCAGATCATGTGGTTCGGACAGCACCACGAAGGTGAACTTCCTACAGAGCTGAGAGAGCTTATTGGTTTTGTTGCAGACGGTGGAGGTTCGGAAGAAGACAATATAACCGCAGTTGAAGCTGCCAAATTCCGTGCACATTGGTATACCCGTTGGGATGCTAAGCTGTTCAACCAGCTAATGGATGATATGGATGTTCCCTATGATGTAAAACTGAAGAAGTTGTCCAAAGGAGAACGTCGCAAATTCGAAATAGCCGCTGCGCTTGCTGCACGGCCGAGATTGCTCCTGCTGGATGAGCCTTCTTCTGGGCTTGATCCATTTGCCTGGAAGGTCATGGTTGAGCAGTTCCGCAATTTCATGGCGGATGGGGATACCACCATTTTAATAGCAACACATATAGCAGATGAAGTGAAGCGTCTGGCGGATTACATCGTACTGATGCACCGGGGCCAATCACTTGGCATGGCGGAAAAAGATGTCGTGCTCGATCAATGGAGAGAAATCTGGTACGAAGGCGATTTAAGACCTGAGAGTATACCGGGGGCTGTTGAGTCGAAGCAGGAGGCTGGAGCCATGCGGGTGATCACGACCCGGGTAGTTGAAGCACAGGAAAGGCTGGAGCTTGCGGGTAACCGCATCATGAAAATCCGAAACCTGGAGTTGGACGAAGTGCTGCAATATTGGATAGCAGGGTATGCTCCGACACTGTGGAGATAAACGAAGGAGGATGATAGATGATGAACAGATTGGAACTGAAGCAGGTTGTGAAGCAATATGCAGATAAGACGGCTGTTAACGGGGTTACGCTTAATGTGGAAGAAGGAGAAATCTATGGATTGCTGGGTGCCAATGGTGCGGGTAAAACAACAACGATGCGCATGGTACTTGGTCTGATTCATCCCGATGGTGGAGAGATTCGATATAACGGCAAGCCTTATAGTACCGAATTGCAGCAGATCATGGGTTATCTTCCGGAAGAACGCGGACTGTATCCCAAGGTGAAGGTCAGTGACCAGATCAATTATTTGGCCCGCCTTCGCGGAATGAATGGCAAGGATGCAGACAAAAGCCTAAGATACTGGCTTGATCGATTCGAGGTCCCTGAGTATTACGACAAAAAAATTGAGGAGTTATCAAAGGGTAACCAGCAAAAGATGGGCTTTATCGCTGCGGTGGTGCACCGTCCTCAGATTCTTATACTTGATGAGGCGTTTAGCGGTTTAGATCCAGTAAACGTAGAATTGCTCAAATCCACTGTTAAGGAGTTGCGTGATGAAGGAACGGCTATCCTGTTCTCGACACATCGCATGGAGCATGTTGAAGAACTTTGTCGTCAGATAACAATTCTACATCGCTCCAACACCGTAGTTCAGGGAGAGATCAAGGAGATCAAGAGCCGCTATCCGCGTGAACAGGTTTCCCTGAATACCACTGGCAATGTGGAACGTTTGGATCAATTGGCTGGTGTGAATAAGGTGGAGCGGAACGAGCGTGGATATCTTATTCATATTGCACAGGTTGAGGCCGCCCAGGAGATATTGAAGCACGCAATGAATCAGACGACTGTAGAGCATTTTGAGATCAAAGAACCAACGCTTAACCAAATCTTTATTCGTGAGGTGGGTGAGTCGAATGAATAAAATGGGAACGATCATCGGATTTACGTTCAAAAACAAAGTCAAAACGAAATCATTTGTAGTTACGACCATTGTGCTCGCACTTTTAATTTCAATCGGACTTAATGTACCTTATTTCATTACCTTGTTTAACGGTGGATCTATCGGTGGTGGAGCTGCAGGAGACCATCCTGTAAATATTGGGCTTCTAAGTGCGGGACAGTCGGAAGTATCGGAGAAGCTGGAGAAGTTCTCGTCCGCACAAGGAGATCAGGCGTACCGATTCATTGCTGATGATACTAAAGATGAAGCTGCGCTGAAAGCAGATGCAGAATCCGGACTTACTGATGGGTATCTGAAGTTTGAAGCGGCCCAAGGACAGGAGTTCCCGCAGCCGATCCTGTATTCAACAGAAGAGGTGTCCCCTCAAATTATTGCTTCTATAGAAGCGGCGCTACAGAGTGTGAAGCTGGATGTCGTCGTGAAGGACGTACTCACGGCTGAGCAAAAGGAATTGATTAATACTCCTGTTAAGGTTAGTGAGCAAAGCTTGAGTGCAGAAGAAGCAGGAGCTGATGCAGGGTCAGAGAATGGCATGAGCCCGATCAACTACATTGTGGTATACCTGCTGATCATCCTTCTGTTCACATCTACTATGATGACAGGTAATATGATCGCATCCGAAATCACGGCGGAGAAGAGTTCCCGCATTATGGAGATTTTGATTACCAGCGTTTCTCCACTGAGTCAGATGTTTGGTAAAATCATCGGGATATTTATGGTAGGTATGCTTCAGATTGGTATCTTCGGTGCGGTGGTTGCAGGAAATGTGCTTCTTCCTCACAACCGTGATGTCCTGAGTGATTTCAGCTTGAACCTGAGTGATGTAAACATCGCCGTTATTGTATACGGACTAATCTTCTATATCCTGGGTTACTTCCTATATGCAGTGATGTTTGCTGCAATTGGTTCGATGGTTAGCCGTACAGAAGAACTGGGTCAAGCGGTGCTGCCGATTACGATGCTTTCACTCGTTTCCTTCTATATTGCCATCTTCAGTATCGCAACACCGAACATTCTGCTATTAAGAGTTGCCAGTTTCATACCGTTTACCTCGCCTACGGCTATCTTGGTGCGAATCGGGGCAGGGGTTGCTCCAACATGGGAGATACTAGTGTCTTTGGCCATTCTGGTCGTATCGATCTTTATCTTCGGCTGGCTGGCTGCCAAAATCTATCGCACGGGTGTGTTGATGTATGGTAAGCGTCCAACCTTCAAGGAACTTTTTAAGGCAATGAAAGCTTACAAAATTTAATTAATTTAATTACTTCTTCTTTTTCTTTCTTTCTTTCTTTTCTTTCTATAAAAAGAAATGATCTCAAGTAGGCCCAACGTAACAATAATTTACTGGAGGTGTTGAGTGTGATTAAAAGCATAGATTCAAAATCATTCATGATGTTAAGTGCTGGTGCAGCCGTACTTTTGCTAGGATCGCTAGTAAGTGCAGAAGGATCTTCAATAAAGGATGCTGTGCAGGGTGTTCTAATGGGTGCTGGAGCTGTTATGGCTGTTGCTGGGCTGTGGATGGCTGGAAGTAAGAAGTAACTGTTAAAAGGGAGAAGGGGGCCATCTCAGGAAAAAGGTGGAACCCCTCTTATCCTAATCTCGTAATAATGATGTATGTTTATTCTTTGAACGAATAGATTTACCCTACTATATATCTAAAGGAGAATACATAATATGAAAAACTGGAAACGCATGCTCCTGTCACTTACCATCTCGGTTGGTTTGCTCGCTTCAGCGGCACCGGCCATGGCAGCACCTCAAGAAACTTCCGTTAAAGTCAATGACCAGGCAGTAGAGTACACTGTAGGGGCACCAATGAATAACAAGGGAACAACATTGGTTCCGCTTCGCTCCACGCTTGAAGCAATGGACGTGAAGCTGACGACTGCGACAGATGATACAATTACGGCTGTAGTAGATGGCAAAACGATTACACTCAAAAGCAAACTTACACGCATTAATGGTGTAACCTATGCACCGATTCGTATTGTTGGGGACGCTGCAGGCTATGAAGTAAACTGGGATGCGAAGACGCGTACCGTTTTGCTTAAGTCCAAGGGAGCGGAAACAGCTGCACAAACGGGTGGCCGCGGCTTCATGTGGGAAGTGGAGAGCAACGGTAACACGGTATATCTGGTAGGCTCCATGCATATTGCTGATGATAGTTTCTACCCATTGCGCGAGGAATTTGAAGAAGCTTTTGCTGAAGCGGATTACCTGGGCGTGGAGATCGACATCAGCAAAGCGGCTGATGAGGCACAACAGAAGTTGATTCTGGATCTGGGATCTTACCAGGATGGAACAACGCTCAAGGATCATGTTTCAAGCGAGACTTATACCAAGCTGGGGGATATCCTGAAGAAAAACGGATTGGAGCCTAATGCCCTGGATGCATTCAAGCCTTGGGTTGCAGAGAGTACGCTTGCTAGCCTGAAGTCGGCGACGGCTGGATATGAAGCCTCGGCGGGCGTGGATTTGTATTTCATTCAAAAAGCCATTGAGAGTAAACTGCCTATTATCGAGCTAGAATCGTACGAGTCCCAACTGGGCATGTTTAACGACTTCTCCAAAGAGCTGCAAGAGGAAACGTTGAAAGCAACATTAGACAACTTCGATGTTCTTGATGATAGTGTGAACCAAATGGCTGAGATGTGGAAAACGGGTAATGATGAGCAGCTGCTTGATCTGACCAATAACTTCTCTGATAACGAGGAGTACAACAAAGCAATGCTGATCGACCGTAACATTGGCATGGCTGACAAGATTGATGGATACCTGAAGAGTGATAAGAAAGAGGAGTACTTTATCGTTGTAGGTGCTGCCCACTACCTGGGTGAGCACGGCATCGTGAAGCTGCTCGAAGATAAGGGTTATACTGTAGAACGTAAATAATATTATATCATCACTAGATACAACCCTCTCACTTCTGAGTAGAAGCGGAGGGTTGTTTTCTTTATATAGAAGAAAGATATGATATAAGGAGGGCTGATGTGTACTCGTGTCCAAGTTGTTAGAAAATGTGGAAGTATGAAAAACATCATGATATTCAATGTACAAATTATTTTTATAAAACACTTTACAAGATATTGTGATATATGATATATTAATTTTCCGGCCAAGAAAACACGAGAAACACGGTGCGGTAAGCAAACTGAAAAGGTTCGAAAGAAACTTAAAAAAAGTGCTTGCTAAATTGGTTGGAACATGATAATATATAAGAGTTGCTGAAGAGAACAACACTCGGACGCAAACAACGTTTGATCTTTGAAAACTGAACAACGAGTGAGTAATCATCCTGCTTGCAGGATGAACGTGAAGGTTTTTGGTACATG
>NZ_JBYTCE010000043.1:0-15568 GCF_058789975.1 Paenibacillus sp. FW104-T2
ATACCTGTCGTAGCAAGAGCTCTTAACAATCTATTTTCATCTTCTAAATCTTTAATTTTATTATCTTTACTATCAATAACAGTTTTGACTTTTGAAACTTCAATAAATGTTTCTCTCTTTGAACTAGGACCCTTTTTTTGCCTATTTCTTTCATCTTTATTTGCTTTATTTAAAATTTCATTTTCAATTATTTCAGTATAATGATTTTTTTCATAATAAGTATTTAATATCCGACATACATACTGGCGATCTGTTTCAAATAATTTAACAATCTCGACAATAACCTCTCTCAACTGAGAAAATTCTTTAGTTTCAACTATACCTTCTCTATTTGCTTGATCAGGTAGAGTCAAATTAGTCCTTGAAATATAAACAGATCCTAGTATTTGATCAGAATTAACCCTCCACTTACCAGTAGGATGAGAAATGGCTGCTGGCGATTTAGCTTTTCTATTTGATAGAAGTAGCCAATCATAGTTTGAACTATTAGGTTCCCCGTAGGGCCGTACTCTAAAATTGTCTCTGTACATTTTTATTCCGCCAAATGTTTCTCTATAATCTTTCCTGCTAGAAAAATCCTTGTAATAATATTTTTCTTTTTCTGTTTTTGGAGCAGATAATTTTGAATAGTACAAAACTCCCGAAAACAATCCTATAGTATTAGAAGTACTTTCTTGTTTACTTGGCAGTAATTCTCCTAAACTTCTATTTAAGACTATGGGCTCTCCTTGGAAGTATTGTTTATCCTTATCTGAGAATCCAGCTTCTTGTGTAACTAAGTCAAACTTATCTCTGAAATCAAATTCTTCCCTAAAAAGTTTTATATTTACATTCCCTGTTAAATCAGCATTAAATTCAATCTTATAATCGTAAGAGAACAGACCATCATTCAAACTCACTTTGGCATTTTTTTCTGTTGTATCTTCACAAAAGAAATAAACTTTAAATATATTTTCCATTTCAGGTGGAATTAAAGTTGCAATATTATTTTTTATTTTTTGGACCAAACTATTAGACCATTCATCACGTAAAGAATTCAACTTAAAAACGGTCCCAGTTCCAGTGAATTTTGATTTAATCAACTCTTTTAACTCTTCATTTTTTGCTCTGTAAAAAAAATCATGAATTGTATAATCTACAGGATCTAGATCGGCAAACACTTGAGTGATCGTTCCACCACCATTAAAATTACTCCAATCCACATTCCATTCATATTTTGTATCATGAGTAACTGTTAGCATTTGACATACATCAGATACTCTGTCTAATGCGAACCGCCCAATTCCTTTTGCCCCTGTTTGAATTCTACCCTTCTCAGTAACAAATTTCTCTCTTTTTGAAGAGTTCCCTATAGTCATCCAGTGTTTTTCGATTATCTCTTTCTTCATACCACTTCCATTATCAGCTATGTACAATGTATTAGTTGAATTTTCAAAATATAATACACATAAAGATGCATCTGCATCATATGTATTTTTTATAAGTTCAAGTATTGCGCCTTCTAATTTAGAAACGTTTTCTCTACCAATTAATCGAGCTGTATAAGCATGTACATTAAAAGGAATTTTAGCCATAGTTATCTCCTTTATAATCGATAATGTCTTTTTCTTATAGTCCTAATTGACTAATCTATTTGATTATAATAGTCTAACAGAATTATTATCTAACAAATGACCACTTCTTTCCACCATAAAACACAAATTTAAACAAAAGCTGCATTACATACTAAGCACTTTTCACATTAATGTTAAACAATACACTTATTCGCAACCGCCACCATCTTCGCAGGCATCTCTTCCCGCAATCGCCACACAAAGCTCATCGGCTTATTCCCCTCATGACTTACGTAATCGGCTTCTCCCAGAAAGACAAATGGAGACGTATAGCCATGCTCCTCCTTATACTCCCGCACGAACAGCGCAATCCGGTTGCCTGCCTCACGATGAGTGATATACCGCTGCGCGGTAGCCGTATGCTCCGACACCCGGCTCTGTGTCTGCCAATGAAATAAACGTTCGTTAATCGCATAATCCTCATACAATGTGGATGGTGAGAAATCCTTATCCGATTTGTTCAACGTAATGAAGAAGATATCAGTCTGTTCATCTGCAAAATATTTCACGCCTTCACGGAAGGCGGGCGATTGCTCAGCATTCCAGTAGCCGAATGCAGCAAGCACTTGGTCGATAGAGTACATACAGTGGGTATCCAGTGGACAAGTGTATGGGAACAAATTTGCTTTATCCACAAATCGCAGATGAGCCAAATTATATTTGAAGATATCCACAAGCTCTGCCCGGAATGCCTCACAAGACTGCACACGCTGCACACCGTCTTCGATGCTGTTCAGTCCCAGCTTCTCAGGTGCAGCCCGATGAAAGGTGTAATAGAACATGATCAACATGCGCCGTTCATCAGCGGTCGTGGGTTCTTTCCCTTTTTCAATATAGTCGATCAGGAACGTCAGCCAGCTTCGGGAGTTGATCTTCAGCACAGATGGAATTCTGCGGATATATTCCTCTTGCTCATTCTCGATAGGCTCTGTCAATCCAGCTTCGGCCAACATACCGCGGAAATACCTTCTTCCCGAACGCCCGCCATAAAATTCATAAAGTGTCATTCCGTGATGTTCCACAAAATGAGCCAGCGTCAGCGGCAATCCGGTGTCTTGCTGGAACGTTTGCAGCTTCTGGATCAACGCTCTGCGATTACGGCTCATCTGCTTGAGGTTGCGCATGATGTATTCCTTTGCCTGTTTCTCCAACTGAATGAAAGTGCCGCGAGGCAGATTCGAGAAGCCGTTCTCAACGTAGTGCGAGATGGAGTGTTTGGTTGTGCCGATCAGGGCCCGGAATTTGTCCTGAAAATTGTACTCCTGATGCGCTTGCCCGATGAAGTCGAGCACGGTCAGGCACTCTTTGCCCTCTGCCATACGTAATCCGCGACCCAATTGTTGCAGGAATACAGTCAAACTCTCGGTAGGTCTTAAAAACAAAATGGTGTTCACTTCCGGAATGTCCACGCCCTCATTGTATAGGTCAACCACAAAGATCATTCGCAGTTCCCCGCTCACCAGTTGCCCTTTCGCAGAATGACGCTCCTGTTCGTTCGACCCGCCATGCAGGGCCATGGATGGAATGCCCGCTTCGTTAAAGATTTTTGCCATATACAGTGCATGATCCACCCCTACGCAAAACCCGAGTCCCTTGACCTCTTCAAGATCAGTTACGTATTTGTTCAGGCTATGGATGATCTGAGTGGCTCGGATTTTATTGTGAGTATACAGCTTCTCCAGTTCATTAAGGTCATACCCTTTACGTGACCACTTTACTTGGGACAGATCGACGGTATCGGTTACGCCAAAATATTGAAACGGGCTCAACAGCTTCCGATCAATTGCGTCGGTCAGACGAATCTCGGCAGCAATCGTATGATCGAAGTAGGCGGTAATATCTTTGCCATCCATTCTTTCAGGGGTAGCAGTTAAACCTAATAAAATCTTCGGCTCGTAGTGAGACAACAACTTCTGGTACGAAGGTGCTGCAGCGTGATGGAACTCATCCACAATAATGTAATCGTAAAACTCCGGACTTGTGATCTCTGTCAACTTCATGGAGTTAAGGCTCTGAATGCTAATAAATAAATGGTCAAGCACCTGTGCCTGATGATTCCCCACATGCAGCTCACCAAAGTTCATATCCTTCAAGATATACCGGAACGTATCACGGCTTTGTTTCAGGATTTCTTCTCGATGTGCGACAAAAAGAATTTTGGCTCCCGTGCAGCTTGCCAGAAACCACTTATAGTCGAAAGCAGAGATAACCGTTTTGCCCACACCCGTGGCAGCGACGATTAGGTTACGGGTTCGCCCATACAGTGTACGCTCCGCGTACAACTGCTCCAGCACTTCTTTTTGATAATCGTAGGGCTGGATGTCGAGGTGGAATGCATTTAGGTTATCTTTTTTACGATTCAAAGCCGCCTTCAGCTGCGCTTCATGCCTCTCATTCTCAGCCACATACTTTGTAAATTCACGGTCGTTCCAGTAACTCTCAAAAGTCGCTTCAATCTTGCGCAACACATCGAGTGAATCCTTCTCCGTCACCTTGAGGTTCCACTCCATACCACTTGTCAGTGCAGGGTTGGACAGATTGGAAGAGCCTACATAGGCGGTCGTAAATCCGGTATCACGGTGAAAAATGTACGTTTTAGCGTGTAATCGTGTAACCTTCGTATCATATGAAATCTGTATTCCGGTGTTGGGCAGTTTGCTGAGTTCGACAATGGCCTTAAGGTCGGTCGCTTCCATATAAGTCGTCGTGATGATGCGCAGCTTCCCGCCACCAGATGTAAATTGCTGAAGTTGTTCCCAGAGTAGGCGAAGCCCACTGAATTTGATAAAAGACACGAGCCAGTCGATCCGGTCTGCTGTCACGATCTCTTTTTGCAACTCCAGAAGCATACTCGGCTCAGACTTTGCACCAGTAAATAATGAGCTTTGAGCGAGAGGCGTATCTGGGCGAATGATTTTAGAATCCCGTACGGCTCGAATATTGTTCAGCTTGGAATACACATGGGTCAGCACTTCCCCTTGCTCATCCAACTGCAATTCGTTATATTCTTCTTCCCCCAGCGTCTCTTTTAACGTAGCGATAATTTTATTACATGTACGGATCTGTGCTAGTACTGCTGTGCTATCTTCGGTCTGTTCTCTCACAATCTTCAGAGCTCTTCGGGTCACCGCGGCCAAATACGTAGACAGCAGTTTACGTGCTTCCTCTGCATCCAGCTTCTCAGTCCCAATGTTATACACATCCGGATCTAGTGCCGAAATCTCCTGCCTGGTGATGGTGTTGATAAGCTGTTCATATATGCCTTGTTTCATGAATATACCTCGTGTGGGTGTAGGATGGTTGTGGATATTCTGTATGTACAGGTTAGAGCTACATAATGTTTCTACTATATTATCGTCCAACGTGTGGAAGATTTCATTAGTTGTTTTGAATTCAGAGCAAAAAGCACCTCTACTCTTTTCTTGGTAGAAGTGCTTACTCATTACTTAATTCTTAGATGTGAATATTTCTAGAAGCATTTAAATAAACCCATTAACTCAATATGCTACTTCAGTTTTTCTTCAAATGATTCTTTAAACCAATCATAATTCTCAAAGATACGTTTTTTTTCAGAATCAGTCAGTTCTAAATATCTCTGTTGAATTGTTTTGAGGAAACTAGGTGAAAGTGATTTTCCAAAGGGTTGTAAACTATCGGATGCTAAACTATCCATAATTGCTCCTAACAATGCTGCTGGTGCTTTCGTTAATTTACTGTTAGCAGTCTCCTTAGCTTTCTCATTATCAGCTTCATACAACAAGTTAAAAGCCATGGCCTGAAGGAACTCGTCCCCCAAATCACTCTCCAATATTTTTAAAGAATGAAATTTAGCTAATTCCTTGTCCCTTATTGCTAGTTCAGACAATGCAGTAGTTACTTCATCCAAATTTTCCAAACTATCAATGAGTTCAATTAATTCTTTGACATTCATCTTTTGAATATAAGTCTCATAGTTTATCGAACGATCGAGTGCTTTCGCCATTTCTTCACTTTCCAAATGCTACACCTCCATAATTATTTCTTTATTGGAATTATCTTAATAGTAGATAAATAAGGTTTACCCTCGACTATACTCCATGTAGATAGGACTTTTACCTTTCCATCCGTACCTTCTAGTACGCTAGGGAAGTCCATCCGATTATCTGGTGTAATTCCTTCGCCTATCTGCAACAGGTGTTTAGCGATTGCTTCATTATTTTCTTTAGTATCACCAAGACCAATAAATTCAAGTTTACTTCCCATATCTTGTGAACGTTCGTAATTGTGCTTCATTGATTCAAGGCGTTTAATGCGTTCAGCATTTTCTGGGTTTGAATCAAAAACTTTTCTTTGTGACTGTCTCATTTGTTTTAATTCTCGCAGTTCCTTAGTCACTTCTTCAATATTAACATTAACTTTGCCCCTCATGTATTTTTCAATCTTATCGATTGGGATAATAGATTTCTCATCGGTGTATACTTTAATTGCTTTTCCACTTGAAGGCGCAATCACTTCTTTCGCACTAAAGCTTGTCTTTCCCTTCCCAGCCTCAGGCTTACCTCCTCCTGCTCCACCCACATCACTATGCTTATTCTCAACAGAATGAAGTGATCTGCCAAATAAAGCATAGGCCAGCACCTGACCCGCCATCGATCCGCTGTAATAACCAAGTCCATCCTGATCGACCTGCTTCTTCTGCTCTTCAACAAATTGTTCCACATCGGACCTGGCCGTACCGTTTCCCCAATATGCATCCCAAGCAAACTTAATGCCTCGCCCTGCATCAACCGCCCTACCCAGAGTGAAGGCGTAAGCCAAACTGCCCGCAGTACTTAACGGACTATAGATAAAAGCTTCCAGCGTCTGCCCTAATCCTGTTACGGTTTCTCCAATTGATTTATCAATTAGTCCCTTAGCGAAGGTCTGTTTAAGCTCCTCAGGAATGTACAGGGCTACCTCGCCTGAGCCATCAGTTGTCCTGAAATTATTCGCTACATAGTTAAAATACTCCTGAATTTCATTTAACAGACTCAGTGTCGTAGGAAAAACTTCTTTCACTTGCATAAAGTCCCAAAAGAATTTTTCCCCTGTAACACCCGACCAATCAGATTGCAACAGGTAGATTGATTTTTCCAGTTCCCAGACGATCCGCTCCAGTTCCTGCTTCTTCTGTTGAACAAGCCGCGCTTTCTCCTCTAATACATCGGGATGAACCTCAATGCGCTGCATTCCATCTTCACCGCCAACCTGACCGTATTGTATATTATACCTAAATTTTAACAAGTCAGAAGGAGGATTGGAATCAAACGAGGGATTCATTTTCTCTAAGGTTATACAGTAGTTGAGCAACATTCTATAAAATGTAATTTTCGCATTAATGCACACATGCTTCATTACTGCTATCTAATCTTGTTGCTTGAAGCATCACCACAACAACAATTTTCAAGAATGCCTCTTATACAAACAATAAAGTCTTTATCTAGAATTCTATCAGTCTTCACACTGGAGGGGATGCTTCTGACAATCATTTATTAAATTTTAGTGAGATGTTGATTCATGAATTCCTCGAATTGAAATGATCTTAGACGAATCCATTGTGGGAACAAAGACCACAGCCCCATCACGGTCTTCACCTGATATTATCATGCCAATGACCACCATCTCTTGAGTTGATATTTTTATCCAAGATAACAACTCCTGTTCTTGTCCCACGTAAATATTCCCTGGTATCCACATCGATGTTGTTATCTCGTCGTACATTTGGTTCATATCTTCCGTATGTATGACAGAAAAAGAATACTCTCGCACTGTAGGCAACTCCTCCTCCCTCACAAACAACTCGGAGGCAGGGCAATAAACTACTTCCTCACTCAATGTAGCAGGGATCAAATTTCCAAGTTTGTATGCATATTTAGCTTCAGGTGCAGCCAAAATCACTCCTCCATAGCTAATCAGTTTAACTTGAAGTCCACTTCTGAAGCCCACATAGTCTCCTATAATGAGACCCTCCTTGTTGTGAACCGTTATTGTTGACGGGATCACTCGGTTTCCACGCAATCGAACAGGCTTATCTTCTCTTTCAATTAATATAAATGACACGTTCCTTCTCCATTTCTCTTGTAGATATCTTCTGTTCTGAGCACCATCCTGCATCGCTCACCGATACTATTTTTCCTTGCCATTTAAATCTAGTCTATCTAGCAGATTTCCACTGGTAATATTTATTTTCAGACGATAGTCACCATTGGGGCAGATCACTGCCGGAGGTAGTCCCTGCTCTACTGTTTGATAAAATAATATTTCTCCACAAAAAGGACAACCCACTACCTCTCCTTTAATTACTCGATTTAATATCTCTACATCTGTCATCTTACTCTCCAAAGTGTTCTCTCCCTTCCTAACGATGCGTATCTGGATAGAGCGTTTTTACATTATAAATATTTGCACGTACTTTATATGATTATTTTTATCTTTCGATTGTGTTAATTCACGCACAGTGTTAGAATTTTTCAATTTCCATCTATAATTACACTCCAACTAGAGTGATCGACTTATCTTGGATAAACAAGGAGAGAGTACCATTTGTTTTTTCAGTGCGAACATCGACGTTTGTTATAATTTCCTCCTTTTTTAAAGCAACAAATGAAATCAAATTAACATAAATCCTCACTTGTTTAATATTTAGGCTCTTATTATCAATCTCTATCTCAATTCTTTTTATGTCTTCTTCAGAACGCAAAATCTCTCTTAAACTATAGACATTTTTGTTTTCTTGAACTTCCTTATCCATTTTCCTACCTAATAAGCTTAAGAGAACTTGATAATTCGGTTCGCCGCCTTTAAATATATTAATCAACTTAATAATTAGGTCAGTTAGAGAAATGCTTCTTAATTCCTGTTCCATCTTATCTCTTGAATCATCTAGAAACCAAGACTCCAACTCCACTACAGTATCATCTATAATTCCACAAACATATGGCTTGGTATAAAGGAACTCTGTATTCATTTCTCAACCAACCTTCTTGAAATTTCATATCTCCTCATCAATCAAAACTCTTACAACACCTTATACATTGGTTAATATATGTTACAGTTCCAAAAAAGCTAAAACCTCATTTCAAGAAAGGAGCCTGTCCATTTGAACAAAAGAAGTATCATCATTGCTGTAATTATCGGCCTTGTTGTGTTCATTCTCCCCATCATACTGTACTTTGCAGTTCAAGTGTCTGACGAATCAGCACCTCCGGAACAGCAATCACGCTCCACCATATACACTGGAACTGAAAAAGAGTTAATTCATGATCACCATGAGTTAACTCTTTCTTATTGTCTACTCTGCTGCACAGGATTTTCCCATCCACAATTTTATATATATATAGGCCTCAACCCACTGAAGATACACTCAGACATCTGCGAATAGATTGAATGTACCCCAGATGGTACCACTCATGATAGAGCGTACGCGGAATCACTTCGCCGATTGTGCTCATGCCTAACTCGCTCTCCCGGAGCAGCGGCTCTTCCAGACGACCTGCAAATTTGTTTCTCAATTGGTCTGGTTGCACCTTTAGACGCTCCATCAATTCAGTCCAGGATGGGGGTGTACTATCCCACGTTGCCGGGCTTGTCCCATAACCGAAGAACTTCGCATAGTCCGCAGGCACTTCTGAGTCATCAGCAATGAGATAGTGAAACCATATATCCTGGTCCAGAATGATGTGTCCCACATTCCACAGAATGGAGTTATTGAATCCCTTCGGTACATCATGAACCTGTCCTTCATCCACAGAGGCGCACACTTCCAGCGTAAATTGCCTCACATCCTGCAGTTGATTCCATAGTACATCTTCATTAAACTTCATCGTTCATCCTCCTTTTCTCCCTTACCTGAATGGTCCATCGATTCACATAGTTAGATCTAAAATATTTTCAATATATAGGCATTTTATCATTTCTCTGTAACTTCATCACTCCCAAGAGCGTTTAGAAAGGTAGAAAAACAGCAGTCCCCTAACCCACTCGAAAAAGAGGCGATTTCATGAGCTGGCCGGAGCCATCTGATCATAGAACTAACCCGGAACAAACTTCCTTCATACCACCCGATCCCCCTGTAAAAGGTAAACCTGCGCGTAGTTGGCGCCTGGCGGTCGCTTCTACTTGGTTGACCACAACCCTATTAACGGGACTGGGCCATGGCTCCATATCATACGCAGCAACAACTCCGCTGCCTCCCAACGGTACTTCTACGGTACATACCACCGCAGCAATCACTGAAAACAAACTTCACTATACCGCTGTGGAGGGGGCTCATTATTATACGATCGCACTGCGAAGTGACGGTTCCGTCTGGGCTTGGGGTCGCAATATGTTCGGAGAGCTTGGTGTCAGTGAAGACATCCGCTACCGCCATACGTCCAGTCCCATTCGCATTCCGGGAATTTCGAATGTTACAGCTATTTCAGCTGCAGGAGGTGGGATTAATGCAGCGGTTCAGGCAGATGGAACTGTGTGGGAATGGGGCGCTGGTACACTCCCCTACCAAGTCGAAGGCATCTCTTCTGCGAAGGATGTGGTGACCGGTTCTTTCAATATTGCTCTTCTCCGGAACGGTACCGTTATGTCATGGCAGCGCCATGGGACTCAAGGAAACGATTCAAAAGTTATACACCTTCCACACGCAGTAAACGGATTGAAAGACATCATTCAGGTAGGATCATCCGGCCAACAAGGTTATGCCTTGAAGAAGGATGGCTCCCTGTGGACATGGAATGAACCAAGCCAACCAGATAACCCCCCATCCAAACCAGCCAAGTTAAAGGGTCTGTCCAACATATCATCAATCACAAGCACAGATACCTCCCTGCTTGTACTGGACCAGAACGGGAACGTGTGGAGCCTGGGGGAAAAGGGCAAACCAGTTCTTCTACATGACGACCTCAAGGTGAAGCAAATGGACGGGAATTCGCAATATATCCTGCTCTTAACCACTTCGGGTGAGGTGTACAGCTACGGGAGTACGGTTACAGGCAAAGAAGGCAGAGTTAAGCATCTGTCGGGTATTACCGATATTTCTGCAGGGTATCACCACAGTCTTGCCTTATCCTCCAATGGAACCGTCTGGGGTTGGGGAAGTGACAAGTATCAGGAAGCTGGCGCACCTGCAACATCATCTGGAAGCATGGTTTACCGACCCGTTCAGGCCAGGCTTGGCATCGATGTGTATATTAACAATGCTCTGCTCCAGTCCACGTATTCGGCAGTCCAAACCCAACATACCATTCAACTTCCAGTCAGAGTCGTAGCTACAACGATTGGGGCAGCATTTGAAATGAACCAGGTAAACGGACTCGTCGAAGCTTATTCATTGCAATATGAAGATCGTACCGTCACAATCCGTCCCAACGAGACGGAGGCAACCGTGAAATCAGTCTCTTCCTCTACAGTACAATCCATTTCATTACCAGAACCAATTGGTAATTACTCAGGTGCGACCACTGTTCCCTTTGAAGTATTCGAGGCCTTGGGGCTTACTGTGAACTGGGATGAAGAGACAAGCAAGCTAACTATCCAAAGTGATACGTAGCAACGAGATCATTCATTATTACAGGAGGATTATTATAATGTGGTTAAAAAAAATTATGGGTGCAGGTATCGTTTTCTCTGTCCTGCTCATGCCCATAAATAAATTGGATGCGGAAAGCAGAATCTCTGCTGAGCCGTCATCTAAGGTAGCCAATGCTGCAGAAGAATCAGTAAAGCCCGATCCGAATGCCCTTCTCATCCTTGAGACTCATCATCAAGGCCGTACAGCATACACCGGCAGCTTCACGATGGCTGCTGACAATGGAACACTTGCAGACATTATCATTGAAAATCATACTAATCATCCCATGTATATGAACCTGTATGTCGACGACTATAGTGAGCCTATGGAAACCACGATCAGCAAAAACAGCGAAAAGACCGTGAATCTGCTTGCCTTACAAGACACTAGTGTCAAGGTATACATCTACAGCAGAATAGGGCATGACATGGATCTCTCTATACGTGCGGAGCAATTCCGTTAAACATTCGCGTTCCATATATTTTACATACCAAAATCCCCTTCACGCATGCGGTTTAGGTTCATTTGAACTTAAATCACACAGCATGAAGGGGATTTAATTTACTTATATAGTTTATTTTTAAAAATTTACTCTACTATAAGGCCGTGTATTTCTTAAAACCACTTACTTCTCAAATCGGAACCATCCGAAGTCAAACTGACTTCCCGGCAGGAAGATAAAGGTCACCTTCTGCATGCCGGTCACCTGTTCAAGCTCAAATACCCGCTCCTCATACCCTTCCGAGTGCGTGAACTCGACCAGCTGATTGCTCTGTCCAGCTTCGCCTGCGAAGCGGATATGAATCGTGTTTTTATCAATCGGCGAACGGCCATAGATGACAAGCTTCGATGTGCCTTCTGCCGTAAAGTCCATATTTTCGAACTCCAGCGATACGTTGTTACCGATCCCCTCTACATACTCATCCTGGATCGAGAACGTATCGCCGTAGAGATGGTCGCAGGAAGCGGCCGTGTTTTGCTCAAATGCACGACTCTGACGCTCGAACGAGAAGCCCTTGATATGAATCTTCTGCTTCAGCACAAAACAGATTGACGTAATGCCGCTCAGCCGCTTGGACAGCTGGTACGTCTCTTCCTGATATACATTCCATCTGGATTCCTTCTGGTAAACCACGTCAGCCAGCAGCGTGCTGCCCTCCTCATCCGGCATGCCCTCCCAGATCTGCAGGAAATAATCCTCGCTCGACAGTGCAAAGATCGGAATCGTAATGATATCGGAGCCGTAAGGTCCGAAATCGATATTACGGAATCCGACATGCGTCTCCCCATCACGACTTGTCGCTACACCGCGTTCGTTGCCGTTACCGACATCGCCTTTGGTGTAATCGTACAATCCACCAGTAATGAAGCCGTACGGATCTTTGTAGGCTGTACCCACACCCGTTGCTTTGAATTCAAGCTGCGAGATCAGCTTTGTTTTGTCCGTACCATTGCTGCTCGTTGCACGAAGGCGGAATTCGCCATCGCCCAGCGCCGACACGCGTACTTCCAGACCGTTCGCTTCGACCTTCGCAATGTTGGACTCAATACCGGCATCGTTGACCACAGCCCACTCAATGTCACGGTACGACGTGTTCTCAGGATACAGCTTGGCGGTAACCACCATCTCCTGGATCGACGGATCGAAGGCTTGTCCAGCTTCACTGATAATCTCGATTTTTCGCAAAGGAATCTCTTGCGCACGTCCGGTGAGGACTGGGCGTTCTTCGTTCTCGGTTAACACGGTTTTTCCCTGAGTCGCAACGGATGCGGACGCACTCATGACTTCGCCATCCACTGCCTTCGATTCGAACTCGGCTGCTGCACCCTGGAGTCCTTCGGAGGTCACTTCGATCCGAATGCTGCCCGGTTCATGTGTTGCCCCGATGATTGCCATCAGCTTGCCGCTGAACAATCTTCTGCTCAGACCTTTATACGGATCATAGTCCGTGCTGTCCCCGTTATCCAGACCAAGTAGTCGTCCTGCACCTGTCACATGAACTTGTACACGGTTGTTTGCATTTTGCACGGGATTGCCCGCTTCATCTTCCACTTGAATTTCCACGAAAATAAGATCTGTCCCGTTCGCTTGCAGCTGCTCTTTATCCGATTGCAGACGAACCTTCTGTGCGTCCTTATAGGATCGCTGTACATCCGTTGCGATAATTTCCCCGTTCTCATCATAAGCGATCGCTTTCAGCTCGCCCTCTTCATACGGCACTTTCCACCAGCCGACCAGCTGGGTTCCGTTCGCATGATCAATATCATATGTTCCGATCGTCTTGCCGTTCAGCTGCAATTCGATCTTCGGCGCATTACTGCACACGCGTACATCAATCAGCTGACCAGGGCTGAAATCCCAATAAGGGAACAGGTGCACCATCGGGCTTGTTTTGTAATCGGTCCAGGCTGCTTGATAGATATAGTAGGAGTCTTTCGGGAACGTCGCTGTGTCCAGCTGTCCGAAATATGAATTCTTCGTATGGTATGGCGTCGGCTCTCCGATATAATCGAACCCTGTCCACAGGAATTGCCCTAGTGAATACGGCCGATCCCGTTCGGCCAAAATGCAGTATTCTGCAGACTTCGCACCCCAGCTTGTCGTGCTATTGCCCAGTGCGGAGCACTGCTCGTCATCATCTGCCAGGATGGATTGCTCGAACGGGAAGTGATAGATCCCGCGGCTCTGCACCACAGATGATGTTTCACTACCGTAGATGATCCAGTCCGGGTGCTCTTCGTGGTGCTTGTCGTAATACTTCTCCGCATAGTTGTAGCCTGCCAGCTTCACGATATCCGCGCATTTTTGCGCATTTTCCCAAGGCATGTAGTTGGAACCGATGGTTATGCCTGCATTGCCTTTTGGATCGAATTCCAGTACATACTCCATCAGCATTCGCGTTACTTCCTGTCCCCGTTCATCCGCATGGGTATCATAGATTTCATTCCCGATACTCCACATGACCAGACTTGGATGGTTGCGGTCACGCTTCACCCAGCTCTTCACATCCGTATGTGCCCATTCCGGGAAAAATCTCGCGTAGTCATAAGGCGTTTTGGATCTTTCCCACATGTCGAAGGCTTCCGAGACGATCAGCATGCCCATCTCATCTGCGAGCTCCATGAACTCCTTGGCAGGCATATTGTGCGCGGTCCGGATCGCATTGACGCCCATCTCCCGCAGCAGGTTGAACCTTCTGCGAAGTGCCGTCAGGTTGAAAGCCGCCCCAAGTGCGCCTAGATCATGGTGTTCACACACACCATTCATTTTCATCTTGACCCCATTCAGATGGAAACCTTCGTTCGGATCGAGCTGGACGTCCCTGAAACCAATTCGCTGCGATACCGACTCAAGCGTCTGTACATGCTGGTCCGCATTCACCACTTGCAGTTCCGTAACCAGTTCATACAGATTCGGTTCATCCGTGCTCCACAGTTTTGGGTTCTCCACCACGATCTGCTGACGATCCGTTACTACCGTATCTCCGCTTGCAGCCGCCGTAACCGCCGCTGTATTTGTCGCAATAACCTGACCCGCATATCGGATCGTATGCACAAGCTGTGCGTTCTGATCGATATTCAACTCCGTGTCCAGTTCAACCTGCCAGCCCGCTGGCTGCTGCTTGATGGATACGTAGATGCCATCGGTTACGATATGATTGCGGTCTCTCGTTTTGAGCCATACATTGCGATAAATTCCGGCTCCGGAATACCATCTGCTGTTCGGACTCTGATGCACCACTTTTACGATAATTTCATTATCGCCTTCCACCAAAGCATCCGTGATTTCATGTTCAAACGCGGAATAACCATATTTCCACTCCCCGACCAGCTGGCCGTTCACATATACGGAAGAGTTCATGTAAACGCCATCAAAACAAAGCAGAAGCTGCTGATCATCCTTCGTGTACGGGAAAGTCTTGCGGTACCACCCGATGCTGTCTTCGTACAGGTCGAGCGTATTGTAGATCAGCCAGTCATGGGGAAGCTCCACAGGCTCGAATGCCAGTCCCGCAGGGTCCGTAACATCCAGTTTGGTTTTCGCAAATTGCCATCCATCATTAAAAAGCTTTTTCTGGTTCATCGCTATTCTCACTTTCTGTGTGATTTATGATTGCGGTTACATAAAATGACGACTTTCGCCGATAACCTTTTCGAAAAAAGGTTCGACGTGACATGAATACTCCAACCGATTATATCATCTGATGGTTTCTATGTACGTTAATTTCATGCATTTTTTGGTGAGATTATATGAACAAACCACATTACTAATTCTATGGGGGCTTGTTGGCCTCTACTCATGTTCAGCCGTGCGTTCATATTTGAACATATGGATATTCCTTTATACCTATATAAAGTATCAGTCTAATGA
>NZ_JBYTCE010000044.1:0-15245 GCF_058789975.1 Paenibacillus sp. FW104-T2
AAACTATTCCATAAAAGAATAGCTTTCTAATAAATCAACCGGCCCAGCAGCTTGGATATTTCTTCGTCCTGCAGTAGCTGATCTCCATATTTTTTGGTGATTTGAGTGAGGGCAATATCATGATAAAAATAATCCGTCATCGCTTTGACAATCGGCTTGGACATGGTTTTAATCGCTTTCCAGGAATCATTTTCAATGCCTGCGAACAGCAGATAGGCATGGTCTACAATCAGCAGCTGCAAAGGTTCCAGCTTGTCCAGCATGGGAATTAAAGCGTACTTGTTCGTTAAGGACGTCTCTAATCCTCCCACCGACAATACCTCAACATGTACACCTTGCTGTTCTTTTTGTTCCAAGAGCGTACGGTAGTTCTCCATCTTCTCATTCCAGGCCAGAAACAGAATGGATGTATCGGCCTCTGCCATAAGCTGCTCAATATTGGAACCAATCGATGTTTCATCCTTCAGTGTCCAAATATGCTCATCCGTAAACGTTCGTTTGATTTTATAGGCGTTCAATTCCTCGATATCCTTCTCAAAATCCGCTTTGATCTTCAAAATAACGGACTGGAGATCCACGGCTGTATACAATTTTTTCTTGCCATGCATGGTGGTTAATACAATTCCTTTATCGATAAGCCGGTTTAATACTTCGTAAATTTTGGCTTTGGGCACATTGGAGTGATTGACGATGGATGATGCATCGAGTGGTTCCTGTTGAGCGAAGATCGCCTCGTACACCTGACTTTCGTATTGCGTAAAACCGAATTTCTGCAACATGTTTGGACCCGCGCTCCTTCTGGTTATGTATCCTTCTGTTTGTTATTAGTTTAGAGATCGTACTAGTCCTTGTCCAGTTTCATATAACGGACTTCGGGTGGTTATATTAAGATCCGGGTACACATTTTGATTATAAAGGAGCTGTATCGTCCATGGAAAGCACCCATGAATTTGTGCAAAAGGTAAATGAGAACGCCGAAAAGGCCCGTCACAACAAGAACAATGGTAAAGGAACACCCAGCGACAAGCTGCCAACCAAACAGCACGGAACCAAAAAGTAAGTTGACTGACTGGAATTGTATCAATTCCAACTAAGCTTCCTTCGTAATCATTGTTCCCGCAAGAGAAAGGATCTCGCGATAGAGATCCTTTCTCTTTCCTCACTCTCTATCAAACTGACTTCACTTTCAAGCTTTCTTACTTGGTATACGCCTGTTTATATTGCATGGAGTAGTTCGTCCAGCACATCCTATCACTACTTTTCATTTAATATAGCGAACCTATGTTTAATAGAAAAGAGATGATACGATGACCTGTCGAACTTGTACAAAAGCACCACGTCAACCTGATCTCGTGTTAATCTATTGGTCCAGAAACCCGCTTGTACCGGGATCCGCTCGAAGAATCAGAAGGGTTCGTGTGATTGGAAACACATCACCATGCACATTCTCCCTGGTACCCGGTGCTCTGTTAATCAATGCTCTAAACTGTTTGCTGGATCATGATATCGGTTTTAAAGTCGTATATCGTAAAAACACATCAGCGATCTCCGGGGTTATATTGTTGAAACGCAAATGAGAAATGAAGCCATCCCGTTTTTTTACCACATGCAGCACACTGTAGTCCTAATATATTGAAAGTATATTCAAGCAACAAAAGTGCCACAATACAAATTCAATTGTACTGTGGCACTTCTTGTTTTTTATTTATTGGCATTAATGACTTCATTGACTTCCTGTGTAATCTGATCTCCGCCAAGTTTTCTCCAGTTGGCTACAAAGTTATCGAATTCATCAATCGACAGGTTGCCATAGATGATTTTCAAGAATGTCTCCGCTCTAAGCTTATCCAATGTAGCCTGCTTCGTATTCATGGTTCTCGTTGGTGCATATATAAATTCATTCATCACGATCAGGTCATTGTCACGGTAGTACTTGATTACGCCTTGCGAGCTCTCCGGTCCAAAGATGCGTTCCATATGCCATTTATCCAGATTGCCGTTACGGTAATCCATAATATCATCATAGAACAATTTCGCTTCAAGCCCAAGCCCAGATATGTCACCCGTTTTCAGGGCCTGTTCAACTTCATCCTGTGCCTTTACGTTTTTGTTGGCAGGCAGATTGGACACCGTTGCATTATGAAAACCAAGCCCGGTTAAACCATTCAAATAATCTGCGCGTTCCTTCTCCGCAGATTCTCCGAACATCTTCTCTGCCTGGAAATTCAGCAGTTTAATGAGTGCTTCCGGATGCTCATACCCTTTGCGGACAGCGAAAATGCCGCCCAGGCTAAGGTGATTTTGGGTTTTTGCTGGCTGATCATCAATGGATTGTACCGGATACGGCATCCAGTCTACGTTCTGATCTTTCTTAATCATACTGCTGACTTGAAACGGAGCCCATTGCGGCAAAAAGAACATGCCAGACTTCCCTGCGTTCACGTCCTCCATCATTTTCGCAAAATCCTTCACCCCAAATTCGGGATCAAGCACACCTTTTTGATACAGGTTCTGCAGCTCTCTCAAGCCTTCCTTCACTTCAGGCTGGATAGTACCATTCACAACCTGACCCGATGCATCCTTGATCCAGGTTTCGAGATACCCATGATACCCCAGCAGGAACGCATTGATTGGCAAATCCTTGTTCAGCGCGATCCCGTACGTATCATCTTTACCATTGCCATCCGGATCTTCGAACGTGAACGCTTCCGCAATTTGGATGACATCCTGCATCGATTTTGGCGCTTCAAGCCCTACCTTTTTCAGCCAGTCCTGTCTGATCCAAATCATGTCCGATGAATCAAGTGAACCGGGAAAACTCACCATCGCGTAAATCTTGCCATCTTTGGTCACCGGTTTCAATCCTGCTCCGTCTTCTGCAGACATAAATTCCTTGACCAGATCCGATGCGTATTTATCATATACTTCCGTTAAGTCCTCAAGCATGCCCGCTTCATGTAATTGCTCGAACTGCACCGCACTTACTTTCAATACGTCAGGCAAATCTCCGCTTGCAAGGGTCACATTCATTTTATCGTTGTAATTTGCATCCGGCACAATCCAGTCATACGTGACTTCAATGCCGAGCTCGTCCTTGTAACCGCGGGTCCAAATATTGTTCGCGTGTGTATCCCCTTGAGCAAGCGATTCCTTACCCGTTTCGTTCATCGTCGAGGTTAATTTAATTGGCGGGTCATACTTGGTGAGTGGTCCTCCCGCATCCTGCTGGGTACTAGGCTTGGTTTCGCTCTCTGCATTACCAGCACCTGATGAACACGCTGCAAGAGTCCCTGCCAGGATCATACTAAGCGATAACAATGAAAGCCTTTTGAATGACATAATCATACGACGAATCCCCCTTTTTGTTCCTCCCGTGAGGTATGTGTTCATTGTATAAAGAAAGCGCTATCAGTACGAGTGGATCTCGTTTACATCTGGTATCTTTGATTTACCATTTAGCAAGTATTTTAACTTTTTTGATCCCTGTACTCCTGAGGCGTGCAGCCAATTGCTTTTTTGAAAAAACGATAAAAGTAATGCTGGTCACTGAAGCCGACCTTGGCGGAAATCTCATGCATTTTACACGAAGAACCGAGCAGCAGTTCCTTGCTTCGTTCAATGCGGCGATCATGAATATATTCCGAGATGCCTTTGCCTGTGATTCGTTTATACCAACGAGACAAGTACGAAGGATTGAGAGAGACTTCCTGTGCAATACGGGTAAGAGAGAGATCATCCTCCAGGTGATGCTTGATGTATTGATGGATCGAGATCAAGATTTGAGACTGGTCATTCAGGCGGGTATCGCTCCGCTTCGATATCATCCATTCAAAGGCAGACTGATAGAAAATAACGAGTTCGGGCCACGGTGTATGGATATCAAAATGCAGCATGCGGGAGAGACCCATCTCTTCCTTCGCAGGTTCGTATAAACCCAATTCATGAAGCAGTTCAATCAAGGTACTCCCTGCTTCGGTGTATACCTTCATTCGAAAGAACGGATCTTGAAGCCCCTCCTTCGAACTCTCAGTCCATTTCTGATAAGAAGTTATCCATTCGCTGTCCCCCGCTGCGACATGCTGCTTGACCTGATCCAGATGCAGCGACGCAACCGCCTGCTGGCTCAGTGGGTTTGGTAGCAAGTTCATATCCGGCTGCACGTTGACACGAAGCAGCTTTTCCATCCCGAGTCCAGGTCCTTCATGAATGGATAATCGCAACTGTGCGATGGCCTGATTCAGATCCATCCAAGCTACAGCCTGTTCACTCACCATGATCGATACCGAGAGGTTAAGGCAATCTGCACAAGATTGCTGCACAGACTCAAGCGTTCCATAGACAAAGCGAAGCGTTTGCTCCCACTGTTCCTGTGCATTCCCACGATACGCTGTACTTTCCGCAGCTGGCTGGATCAAACAAGCAATGACCTGATAATCCAGATCAATCGCCTTGACTGTCGACTTGTCCTGCAGCAGCTCCTCTGCCACATTAGCCACAGCATACCTGATTAAACTCCGATCGGCCTGCGTCTGATAGTTGTTCCAATCCTCCACCCTTATAATGACCGGAAGAACGCGTTCCCCAGAATGAAAAGGAAGCTGCACGGCATCCAGTTCCTCCTGAAGCGAGGCGAAATCATGCCTTTCCGTTCGCTTCATTAGATCAAGCATTAACTGACGCTGCAGCTGGGGCAGGGCTCTGGGCAGCTTGCTGCGGAACCAGGCATTCTGGTACCTGAAATCATTTTCTTCCGAAATTTGAGCCAAAGCACGCTCTACTGCCGTACGTATATGATTCATGCCCTCCGTCTTGAGGAGATAATCCACCACACAGGGATTGCGTATGGCCTGATGTGCATAATCGAATTCATTATGGCCTGTCAGCAGCAATACTTTGCATCTGGGCCATCGGTCCATGATTTTCTCAATGAGCTCCATGCCGTCCATTCCAGGCATACAGATATCGCTAAGCACAATATCCACCTTTACCGAATTCAACCACTCGATTGCTTCGAAGGCAGATTGGGCCTTAATAATCTCCATGTCCTGAAAATTCGCCTTCTGGAAGAAGGCATATAGTCCGTCCAAAATCACCGGTTCGTCATCAACGATCAGCATCCGCTGCATGAGGCAGCTCCCCTTTCCATGGAACATTCACGACAATGCATAAACCACCCAATTCACTACGTCTTGCAGCGAGACCGTAATCTGCACCAAACTTGATTCTCAGCCTTTGGTTTACATTGATAAGCCCCGTAATTTCTTCATCTTCCTGTCGCTGCGTAGGCTCCCCAAAGGACTGATCTAGCCCAGCTAACATCTCATCCGTTAACTGATCACCATCATCCTCAATCCAAATGGACAGCCTGCCCTCTGCGGCCTGATAAGAGAGTTTAAGGATACCTCCCTGACTTCGCTTGGCAAGTGCATGTTCGAAGACATTCTCC
Source organism: Paenibacillus sp. FW104-T2 (assembly GCF_058789975.1). Lineage (NCBI taxonomy): Bacteria > Bacillati > Bacillota > Bacilli > Caryophanales > Paenibacillaceae > Paenibacillus > Paenibacillus sp. FW104-T2. The sequence continues at coordinate 5,447 of NZ_JBYTCE010000044.1, forward strand.
ACGATTGGCTGAACAATGACTCTCGGGATCGCAATCGATCTGTACACAGGGTTTATATCCTCAATGAGCAATTGTACTCTTGACCCGAATCGGATCTTCTGAATCGCAGCATAGACCATCGCATGGTCTACTTCTTCACCGAGCGAGACTTCTGTCCGAGAGTCACGGGACATATACCTGAAGTACTGACCCAGATAATCGGTAAACTCCTGAATTAATTCAACGTTCTCCACCTCCGCCATCTGTTTAATACTGAACAGACTGTTGTATAGAAAGTGAGGCTGAATCTGGGATTGAAGATGTTTGAGCTCTGCTTCACTCGTTCGTATTCTGGCAACATAATTTTCTTCAATCAAAAGATATAAGCGCTCTATCATATGGTTGAAACGAGAGTATAAATATCCGAATTCATCCCGTCTTGAATGCGGAATACGGATGTCAGGCTGCCCTTGCTCCGCCATTCTGAAGCCTTTGACGAGTGCAGATAACGGCTTGTGGATCGATTTGTACACAGATAATGAGAAGATGACAATGATGACCATCGACATCAAGGTTAACATCCATAACCATAACTTATATCGTTCAAGTGGTGCCTGAAGCACCTCTTCAGCAATGCTGGAGGTTAGTGTGAATGAATGATCCGAATCATAGAGAGAGTAATACAAATGATGATCGGAGTGGTATCTCGTTACCTGCAGCGCATCCTGCGGTTCCGTTGGAAGCATCTGTAATAGTCCAGTAGAGACAGCCTGCTCTGAGGAGGAAATGACCACTTCGTGCTCGTCACCAAAGCTCAGCGTGATGTCACTGCCGCCCGTTTCCGACAGCTGCTGCAGCCTTTTTTTCAGCTCATCTGCAGATAAACGTATTCCCAATATAAAATTGGGCGGCTCCTCGTGATTCATATTGTACGGATTGCTCTTCAGGAAATAGAGGTCATCTGCCGAAGTCGATAACTCCCCATTCAGATTCCCCATCGTCGCAAGCAGATCTTTCCACTCGTCGTCCTCAACGCTGCGGATGCCATCCACTGCACTTACCCGTTTATGAAGCGCAGGAACATAGTACACAACATCACTGATGTATGGACTGGTCACCATGATCTGACTGAGTTTCTTATGTATCTCATTCAGACTGGATGTAATCTCATACCGACTCATAATGGGTGCTCTGGTACTTAGCGTGGACATCGGTTCATCGAACGAAAATTCATTGACAAGACTGCTCATTCGCTCCAATTCGAATTGCAGATGATTGTGGTAGAAGTGCAGCTTGGAATCATGCGCATTTTCTACTTCGATCTGCATTTGCTTGGAGCTATTATGTGTAATTACAATGCTGCTTCCATACAACGGGAGAATAACCAATACAAAAGCAATCATCAGTTTGACCACAATGGAGTTGGTCTTCCAGCTCCCCCCCAATAATCTCATGCCCCTTCCACTCCTCTCCTCAAGCAGCAAAAAAGGAGCCGGAAATCGGCTCCTCTACTCGGTTTTCCTCCTACCGATCTTATCCCTTTACACTGCCGACAACAAGCCCATGAACGAAATACCGCTGCAGAAATGGATAGACGAGCAGAATGGGAATCACGGATAAAAAAATCTGGGACGCCTGGGTCGTTCGATCCGACACCTGGCTTAACAGCGTTGCATCCTCCAGCGTCATCATTTCACTCTGGATCATCGTCACTTGCTGCAGCATGGACTGCAGATACGTTGCGAGCGGATATTGCTCCGGGCTTTTCATATAGATCATGCCATCAAACCAGGCATTCCAGTGTCCGACCATGGCAAACAACGTGATCGTTGCGATACTTGGCAGGGAAATGGGCAGATAGATGCTCCACAGTGTACGGAAATGTCCTGCACCATCCATCCACGAGGCTTCTTCCAATTCTTTGGGCAATCCTCTGAAGAAATTCAGCATCAGCAGTACATTGAAAATGGGAACGGCACCAGGTAATATCAGTGCCCAGATCGAGTCCAGCAGACCTGCTTCCTTGACGACCAGATAACCCGGAATCAACCCTCCACTGAACAGCATCGTGAATACAAAAATCCAGGCATAGAATGTTCTGGAACGAAACCTTGAAGCTTCTTTGGAGAGAGGAAAAGCCACGAGAATTGTGAAGATCAGATTCGTGGCAACTCCCAATATCACCCGAAGCAGACTCGTGCCAAACGAGTTAAGGAACTGTTGATTTTCCAAAATGTACTTATAAGACGATAATGTGAAATCCACGGGCCAGAACGTAACATTCCCGGCTTTGACTGCATCACTCGAACTGAAGGATATCGCCAATATATTCACGATCGGAAACAGGCAGAGCAAGGCAAGAATCGTCAGGATGACGTAATTAAAACCTAAAAACCAGCGATAGGCTCTCGATGCATGGTGCATGATTCTGCCTCCTTTCTAAAATATGCGATAATTGGCGAACCGATAGGCCAGAAAATAACCCAGTCCGATAAAGATGAATGAAACCACCGACTTAATGAGGCCAAGTGCCGTAGAAACCGAATATTGGGCATCCTGTAAACCGATTCGATAGATCATCGTATCCAGAATATCACCGGATTCATAGACGAGCGGGTTGTATAGATTGAACACCTGATCGAACCCGCCATTAAGTACGTTTCCAAGACTAAGGGTAACCATTAGAATGACAATCGGACGAATTCCGGGCAGCGTAATATGCCAGGTCTGCTTCCATCGCCCTGCCCCGTCCATGACGGCGGCTTCATAGAGAGACTTATCAATGCTGGTCAGCGCTGCCAAATAGATGATGGTGCCAAAGCCGAACTCTTTCCATTGATCAGTAATGACAAGTATGTACGGAAACCAATCGTTGCTGGCCAGAAATTGAATGGGCTCCATCCCGAGTGCCGTGAGCAGCATATTTACAATCCCACTGCTCGGGGATAACACATCCACGATAATGCCGGCCAGAATTACCCACGAAAAAAAGTGGGGCATATATATTACCGTTTGTATCGTTCGTTTAAATCCGGTTTTGCGTACTTCGTTGAGCAGTAGGGCCACAAGTACCGGAATCACAAGGCCGGAACTAATTTTCATGACAGAAATGAATACCGTATTCCACACAACCTGGCCAAACCCCGGAAGATCGAACAGGTATCGGAAGTTATCCAAGCCTACCCAGTTCATGTTCTTGAATCCAGCAATTGGAGAGAAATTCTGAAAGGCAATCGAGAGACCTGCCATTGGAATGTAACCGAATACAATAATGATGATCAAACCGGGCAGAATCATAAGATGAAGCGGAATGTTTCTGATAAATTGTTTGTAGTTGGAACGCATGAGCTGTCTCCTCCTTCAAAATTTATTATAGGAGCAGGCATGCTGAGGAAGTAGTGTAGGTTATTTACTTTGGGTATCTTCTGTTGACTCTGACTTTGAATAGGGAATATTGGTTGCAATGATGAAAATAAACAGTTAAAATGAAAAACTTCATCAGATCCATACATAGCTCAGATTACGGGGTTAATTACCAAATAAATCCTCATATCTGAAACCTTACAATCCTGTGTTCGTAATGTTATTCACTTATTAGATCGCGCAAGTCAGATGCTTAAATTTGATACAAATGAGGGATATCATGAAAAAACAGTTTATTGTGCTGGGTCTTGGACGGTTCGGGTCTAGCCTGACACGTACACTCATTAACAATGGACATGAAGTGCTCGCCGTGGACAAAAATGAAAATTTGGTACAGGAAATGTCATCCATAGCCACCCATGTCGTACAGGCAGATTGTACTGACAAATCAGTTCTTATGGAACTCGGAGCAAGCAACTTTTCTCACGCCATTGTTGCAATCGGTGAAGACCTGCAAGCCAGCATTTTGACGACACTGATACTAAAGGAACTGCAAGTGCCCGTTGTAACAGCCAAGGCTAAAAATGATAATCATGGAAGTGTGCTTAGTAAAATTGGTGCAGATCAGATTGTTTACCCGGAACGGGACATGGCTACCCGATTGGGGAATCAGCTTAGTTCCGACAATATTATTGATTCCATTGAATTATCACCTGATTACAATCTCGTCGAGATCAAAGCATCCGAACGTATGAATCAGAAAACACTGCAAGAACTCAATGTTCGGGCAGCCTATGGCTGTACTGTTATTGCTATCAAAACGGGGGATGACCTAAACATCTCACCCCTAGCAGAAGATATCATCCGGACAGGAGATATGCTCTTGTTGATCGGAAGTAACGAGGACATACGAAATTTGGAGAGTGACTATGGCAAAAAGAAGTAAACACGTAACGATAAGTTCTTCTCTTAATAAAATTGAGTCAACAGTGAACAAGTTAAAAAATAACATGAGTCCTCCACAGCTCATCATGATTATTTTCTTCGCTCTGATATGGGTTGGAGCGATATTGCTAGCACTACCGTTGTCAGCCAGTGACGGAAAATCAATCGGATTGCTTGATGCCTTATTTACGGCAACCTCTGCCATATGTGTTAACGGGTTGGTTGTCGTCGATACCGGGAGTGTATTCTCTACGTTTGGCCAAGTCATCATTATGATTCTGATTCAGGTTGGCGGATTGGGTTTCATGACGCTAGGCGTTATGGTTGCCATTATATTGGGTAAGCGGATTGGGTTAAAACAAAGGCTCCTTATTCAGCAAGCCACCAACTCCACTTCCGCACAAGGACTGGTCAAGCTTTCGCTTTATATCGTCCTGATCGCATTTGCATTTGAAGCTCTGGCTACACTGGTACTTACCGTTCGATGGCAAGGTGATCTTGGATGGGGACAAGCCCTCTATTATGCACTTTTCCATTCGGTATCTGCCTTCAATAACGCGGGATTCTCACTATGGTCTGACAGCCTTTCACCCTTTGTCGGCGATCCGGTTGTAAATCTTACAATTATTACGTTATTTATTAGTGGTGGGTTAGGCTATATCGTGGTTGTCGATCTCTTTCGCAAACGTTCATGGAAAAAGCTTTCTTTGCATTCCAAAATCGTGATCATCGGCAGCTCTTCGCTTTATCTGATAGGTTTTATCATCATCTTTTTACTAGAAAATTGGAATCCATATACGTTTGCGGATTTGTCTTATAGTGAACGTATATGGGCTGCCTTATTTCAAGGTACCGCTCCGAGAAGTTCAGGATTCAACACCATCGACATTGGCAGTATGCTTGCTACATCCCAATTTTTTATTATTATTCTGATGTTTATTGGAGCTTCTTCAGGCGGAACGGGTGGAGGCATTAAAATAAACACCTTCGTTGTGCTCGTTCTGGCGACTATACAAACCTTCCGGGGCGGCGGGCAAATACATGCTTTTGAGCGTAAAATAGCTGAAGAAACGGTCATGCGTGCACTTGCTGTTGTCATGAGTTCCTTGGCCTTTGTATTAGGTATTTCCATACTTCTGTCCATTTCTGAAGGAATCCTAGAAAAACATTTTTTGGATGTCCTGTTTGAAGCAACTTCTGCTTTTAGCACGACAGGGCTTTCGATGGGTTTAACCAGTGAGCTGAGTATCCCTGGTAAAATCATTGTCATTTTCACAATGTTTGCAGGTCGGTTAGGGCCATTGACACTGGCTTTCGCTTTGGCTCAGAAAAAACGTACATCCAAAATCGGTTATGCCGAGGATCATGTCCTTATTGGATAGCGGAAGTGTAACCCTATATGAACCAACAGTCTTGATTAATTTTTTCACAATTAAATACCCTCTTCATGCAGACAATACAGTGTCTGTATGAAGAGGGTATTTGTATGAATAATTGCTCTACAAATCCAGAATCAATACATTGACTGAATAAGCGGGCAACTGAAGAATCACAGATTGACCGTCCAGTCCAATCTCCCGTTCCTCTGGAACCACCTTCTCATCATTCTTCTTGTTCACATTCGGAACATGAACCAATGATTGATCTCCGCTGAGTGTGATCAACCGTGCTGCAGATTTCACATTCAGATCCTCAAGATGGACGTCTGTGGCTTTGTCCACGCTATCTGCATTCACCAGTTTTACATATACATGCTGCTGATCTCTCGTAACGGAATGGAACACCTCACGGTTGTATGCTTCGAGCTTATAATCCAGCACTTTGCTGGTTGTATGTCCGTCTGTGTAGGAGCAGATCAAGCTCTTCCCTGTATCGCCGCCATAATTGACAGTGATCGTATAATCGGTACCGCTCTCCAGCGATTCATAATTCGCAGCTCTCAGGTTACCCGCTGCGGAACTTGATGAGTAATCACCGAGAGTATATCCTTCGATACCTTGTTTGTACACTTTTACTCCTGTTGCATCACCACCGTAACCAATCGCGTATTCAATGACATCCTTCTTGTCAGATGAAATATCCGTAAGTCCCACGCCAACATAGAAACCGTCATCACCCGCCAAGCGCTTGGTTTCCACCTGCACCTTGTAATTGGTCCATTCTTCATTCAGAAGATATATCCCGTTCAGGCCGCTGGTTTGCGATTTAAGCACAAGTCCGTTTCCGGCTTCAAGTGTATATCCGTTCGAACCAGGAATCAGACCCCACGCCTCACTCAGCTCCGTCTGCTCCCTGAAATCTTCACTCAACAGCACGCTGCCATCCTGATTGGATGTGACCGTCACCCGTTTCACGACGATGTCTGCATTACCGGTTGCAATCTCGATTCCTCCATGAGGGATGAGCTCCACCTGTTTTCCTTTGCTGTACGTCTTAAACGAAGTGCCGATCACTTGATCTCCGACGTATTTCGCAAAAAGGTGCTGAACGTAGTAGTTCGGTGTATACCATACTGTTTCATCGTCAAACCAGATGCAATCCGGTGTCCAGCGATAGGTTCCATCGGTCAGCACTTTATTGAACAATGGCGCATAAGCAGCCAAACGAACGACATCTGCATTGTTTTCGAAGCCGGTCATGATTGCTGCTTCTGCAACGGCACCCGCCAGTGTGTTTTTGTCCGTGGATGCGTACTCTCCGACAAAGACCTTGGAAGTCTCTTTCCAGTTGATTTGCCCATCTTCATGATATGCCCGATGGTAGTAGTTATAACGATCCACGTTATTCAGCAAGTAATCATTGGAGCGGTAATAGTGTTCGTCTGCAATGGTATCCATGTAATCATCCTGCTTCTCATACCAGGTTACCGTTTCTTCAATGACCTTCTGTCCATCCGCAAACGCGATTTGGGCCGAACCCGTAAGGTTACCGCTCAGGAACTTCCAGCCTTGTTGGTATGCATCATCGTCCGCTTGTGCACCAACGGTTGAAATGATGTGCAATTCATGATCCGGGTAGTTTAGCTTCATATAATCATCAATGGATGCTTTGAACACTTCAAAGTTGGCGAAAAATTCGGTTCCCCAGTTCTCGTTCCCTACACCAAGGTAGCGCAGATCGAACGGCTCAGGATGCCCCATTTGGCTTCGTATTGCCGCCCATTCGTTATGTTCAACATCTGTACTCAGGGCAAAATCGATCAGGTCAGTGAAGTTTTTGATGTAATAGTCTCTTAATGCGCCGCCAGCCGGATGTGCGTAATCCGAACGTGCCTGACACAGAACTCCACAAGCCATTACGGGAACCGGAGCGGCATTCAAATCTTCCGCGAGCTGGAAGTACTCCATGTATCCAAGCCCCATCGTCATCATGTAACCCCAGACATTGTAGTTCTCTTTGCGCAGCTCAACCGGACCAACAGAATCCTTCCAGTCGTACACATTATCCCATATGAAGGACCCTTCCGAGATGCAGCCTCCCGGAAAGCGCAGAAACTTGGGGTGCATATCAACGAGAGCCTGAACCAGATCCTTTCTCAGTCGATAGTTCGGATTTCCCTTGTAGTTAGCGTGTGCTGATGTGGAAATGCCGGCTTCATCAGGAACTGCGCCCCATACGTCCCGTGGGATCAGAGACACCATATCGATGGAAATATCTCCTTCAAACGTAAGCGCAAGCTGCCCAAGGGCTGTCTCTGTTCCGGTAAGAACAAGAGCCTGATTTCTCGTTTCCGAATCCACCCTGACTGCACCATACTTTTTCCAGGTACCTCCTCCATCTACATGAACCTTGACGGAATCACTAATTACAGTTTCCGAGCCATCCTGTAGTTGTATGGTTATCGTACCGGCCGAATTTGCCTTTGCCCAGATGGTGAAGTCGTATTGTTCACCTTTTTTGATGGACATGGCACAATGCTGATTGGTATCAGAAAAACCACGATTTCGTATTGTTGCTCCATCCTGAACCGTCACATAGTAAGCATTTGCATCCGGGTCTTCGAGTTTGAAGTGGTCATTCAATCCACCTTCGTGATGCACATTCATTTTGCTGGTGTCTCCAGACCAGGCGAATAACGGATCCCGGTTCCTCCCTGTCGAACATCCGCATTCACCGGAGGTATGTGAGTATGTATCAAATGCAAAAGATTCAAATGAACGATTCTGAACCAGCTCGGCATAGATTCCGCCATCCGCCGCATTGTTAATATCCTCGTAGAACAGACCGTACATGACCTCGCTAATATCAGCGACTTGCTGATCGCCGTGAATTGTTATGGTATAAGGTGGCAGCTCCTCAGGCAATACGGATACGTCAAAACTTTTACTCAGCGAGCTTTCACCTTTACTCAAAATTGCACTCAGGCTTGCTTCCTGTGCCGAGGTAATGGACTGCATTTTTCCATCATGTGACAGCACTTCAGGACGATTGGACTGCCAGTGGACCTTCACTTTCCCACCCAGCAGGTCAACAGGCAGCGAAATATTCCTCGTAACGATTCGGGTCGGAAATGACAAATATTTTTCTCCTGCCAACGTAACAATTTCATCATCGGTTAATGATTCACACATGACTTCGATGACTTCATCCATCGTTAATCCAGCCTGATATATCCGAAAATCGGACAGTGATCCGGCAAAATCCACATCGGCTGCATACTGAGAACGACCAATGTAATTCTGGCTGTAATTGGCAGAATCATTGAAGGAATCGAACCATCTGCGCAGCTTCGCATAATTACCACTGGACGTCTGACTGATGGACCCATCTGCTATTTTCTCTCCATTAACGTAGACGATCGGGCCAGCACTGCTAAGCGTACCTCCCTGAGTTCCTGCTACCGACAGAGCGATATGCATCCATTCCCCCGTTGCAAATCCTCGGCCCGGATCCACAACCAAATCCCCTTCTGCAGACATCGTTCCTCTCAGCTGTCTTGTCAAAAACAGATTGGGGCCCTGTTCTCCTTTTCCGAAGTCAAAAATGCGTTCCCACACATTAGAGCCCTTGTTTAGATGCACCCAGGCTGCCACAGTGATGCCTGTTTTATCGCTTACATTTTGTAATAGATCTGAAGGTAACTGAAGATACGATGTCCCATTCTCCCCCCCTGCAAAAGTAACCGCATTCCTTTCACTCACTCTCCCCACCGATGGTACCGAATGACCTCCAGCAATGCCATCCTTGCCTTGGCCGGAATAATCCTTACCGATGTTGCCCGCATCCTCAAACTTGTAATGTGCAATAATTTGATCTTGATAACTGCTCATCATTATGCCTCCTATGTAGATTATCAATTAATTCGTGAATATATGAATCATTAATATATTTATAAATATCTTATATACTCGTTATAGTACTCATTTCGAATTGGATTTTCAACTAAAAACTTCAAATCGGTAGTAAATTCAAAATAAATTCATACTTTAGTCATTCATTTCGCTTTTTTTAACTCGTTTCAACAACACGGTTTACAAAAATATAAATTAATTGATATTATAGCAAATGTAAG
>NZ_JBYTCE010000045.1:0-12138 GCF_058789975.1 Paenibacillus sp. FW104-T2
CTTACTTTTTGTCAACAACTTATTTTTATTTATTTATTTCCTTATTATTCTTTTCTCTCTCCTATGCAAAAAAAGCCCGGAAGAACGCGCAATCACGTCCTATCCAAGGCTTCTTTACACCTGATTTAACTGGATTAGTTGTTCACTTGCCAAATAACACTGTCTTCGTCCTGCCCATTCACCGGCCACCAGTGGAAACCATCCTGCTCCAGCAGCTTCCCTGTCGCTTCCGGTCCCCATGTACCTGCAGGATACGTATGCAGTTCTCCATGATTTCCAGCCCATGCGGAAGCAATACGGTCGACAAAAGACCATGCCGTCGCCACTTCATCCCAGCGGGTGAAGTACGTGGAATCCCCTTCTGCTGCATCATGCAGCAGACGCTCGTATGCTTCTGGCGAGTTGATTCCGATCATACAGCTCTGACAGAAGTCCATTGCGAGCGGCTGAATTTCGGAGTCCGAGCCCGGTTTCTTGGCATTGATTTTAATATAGATGCCTTCCATCGGATTCACCCGAATGACGAGCAGATTCGGTTCCAGTTTATATTTTTTGCCCAGATATACATTGTTCGGCATGGACTTGAATTCAACCACAATCTCGGTCGTTTTCACCGGCAGACGTTTGCCTGTCCGAATGTAAAAAGGTACACCCGCCCAGCGGAAGTTATCCACGAATACACGCGCAGCAAAATAAGTCTCGGTATTCGACTCCGGATCAACCTTGTCCTCCTGCCGATATCCCGGAAGCTGTTTTCCACGGTACTCCCCTTCCGTATACTGTCCACGGACAACGTTATTGCTCACTTCTTCATCGGACGTAAATGGTCGCAAGGAACGCAGCACCTTAACCTTCTCATCCCGAATATCCTCAGGAAATAGACGGCTTGGCGGCTCCATGGCAATCATTGTCAGCATCTGAAGCATATGATTCTGCCCCATATCCCGCAGGGCACCGGAATGATCGTAGTAACCCCCACGTTCCTCCACACCAACGGTCTCACCAAGCGTGATTTGAACATTCGCAATATGTTTGTTATTCCAGAGCGGCTCAAAAAATGCATTACCAAAGCGAATCACTTCAATATTCTGCACCATTTCCTTGCCCAGATAATGGTCAATCCGATAGATTTCCTCTTCACGGAACACCTCGCGGATCTGCTCATTCAACTGCTCGGCAGACTGCAGATCATACCCGAACGGCTTCTCAATGACAAGCCGGTTCCAGCCTCGGCTCTCCAGCATTCCGCCATCACGTAAACTATAAGAAACACTGCCGAACAGCTCTGGAGCCAGTGCCAGATAAAACAGCCGGTTGCCTGGCGTGTTAAACTTCTCTTCCAGACCTTCTGTTTGATCCCGTAACTCTCTGAAGCCATCCACGTTATTAATATCAAGAGATTTATACTCAAAATGTTCGACAAACGCATTCCACTCATCAGGGTCACCTGCCGGATAGCGGCAGAACTCTTTAATGGATTCATGAATGTCTTCCCGGAATTGTTCTGGTGTCCTCGGACGTCTGGCTACACCAATAACCGCAAAGTCTTCGGCTAGCTTGCCTTCGCGGTAAAGACTATAGATTGCCGGAAACAGCTTCCGGCGGGCCAAATCACCCGTTGCTCCAAAAATGAAAAATACTGCGCCTGGCGTCTGCACTTCATCTCGCATTTGTTTTTCGACCATGGGCTCCTCTTCCTTCCGGGAAGACTCTTTCTCTGCTCTTCCCGAGCTATGTAATGGTGTTATATATGCACAACATACAACCGACAATTACCAGTAGCTTCCTCTTGGATGTGATGCCATTTTAGCATATTGCCTGAAGGGTTGCACTAATTTTCCTGATAAAGGAACCCTTATTCCTCCAAACATTTCTCTGAAAATTCATCTATAAATATTCATGATCAAGCCTATAAATTCACCTAATATTATTTCAATATTCTATAGTGATTACGGGAAAACCTAACGTAATACGATTACTTCCCTTATCGTGGTCCTGATGTACAGCAATCTGCATGTTCAGAATATCCGAGCCACTCTGGATGGCAGTCGGAAGCTCAGGGACACTGTAGGACACGCTTGCTGTGTTGTCATCCGTATAACGCTCAGCTGCATGCATACCCAGCCGGCCAGACAGCTTAGCCTCTGTCTCTTCTAAATGATTGCTAACCGATACATCGGTTGTTCCTGTGCCCTGAACGGCAAGGTTCCATGTTGCTTCCACCTCAGAATTTGCAAGCAGCTGATCTACCTGTTCATGCAAAGAAACGAGCTCGCTTAATTCAGTGGAACGATTACCCGCCAACTGTACAATAACATAGTATCCGTTCTCTCCTGTCACGACGGCATTTACCAATATGCCTGCACGACTTCCTTCAGCCTGAATCTCACTGCGATATACATCATGACCTGTCTGGCTTCCCAAAACCGGTCGCGGCAGTCCCAATTGCTCCGACAAGCGTGCTGCTTGTTCCTCTGCACTCCCTGTCCCTTGTCCCTGCCATTTGATAATCATGCGTTCCATCTGATCCATTGCTGCGTTCGAAGTATGTATCAACTGTTCCAATTTCTCACCTTCTGACTCGTTTCTCTCTGCATACGCCGTCGTCATACCTATAACAATAATAAGTGCCAAAGCCACTATACCTGCAGACATCCAACGATTTAACATGGTTATCCTCCGCTCTCTCTTTCGTTCTATGAATCTATCAACAGCATGCCCCCTTTCCCCATTTGCTAAACTTCTTGGACATCACAAAAAAGGCCCGTTCCACCATGTGCATGGTAGAGCAGACCTTTCCACTTGCCTATCTATGCTATTCAAATTCGTTAAGTACATTTACTTGTTCAATGAATAATGCTAATTAAAGTCGCTCACATTACAGTCTTCTTACTCTGCTAGACCATTTTTATAGGCATAGATGGCTGCCTGTGTCCGGTCGTCCACACCAAGTTTGGCCAGGATATTCGTTACATGGAACTTGACTGTTTTGATACCGATAATCAGATCATCGGCTATATCCTGATTGGACTTGCCCTTCGCGAGTAAACGAAGCACATCCATCTCCCGGTCAGTAAGCTCCTCATGAGCCGGGGCTGCTGCCTGAGGCTGTCGGAATCGATTCATCATTTTGGAGGCCACCTGCGATTCCAGAACCGATTGTCCACGTGCCGCAGCACGAATGGCATCTGCCACTTCATTGGCTCTTGATGTCTTTAACAGATAGCTGAAGGCGCCTGCCTCAATAACAGGATACATTTTTTCATCATCCAGGTAACTGGTTAGCACAATGACTTTGCATTCCGGATACATTTTGAGCAGCTGCCGGGTAGCCTCGATCCCGTCCATACCTTCCATGACTAGATCCATCAGAACAACGTCCGGCTTATATTCCTGTGCCAGTCGAATGCCTTCCTCACCACTTCCCGCTTCACCCACAACCTCGATCCCGTCCTCCGTATCGAGCACGGCCGCGAGGCCGATCCGTACCATTTCATGGTCATCCACGAGCAACACTTTGATCGACGTTTCCGTCTCCGTTTCTACTTCCGGTTCCATTGACATGTTCTTCCTCACTTTCATCGCTCATCAAAGGTATCGTTATCTCAATTCGTGTTCCCTTGCCTGGTGCCGTTACAAATTGAATGGCTCCCCCGATCTCCGTAACACGTTCCCGCATGTTGGCCAGACCATAGGAAGCCTGCTTCTGGTCATCCAGATCGAAGCCCTGACCATCATCACGAATAAGCACACGAATCGCATCGGTCCGGCGCTGCAGCCGAATCTCCATTTTTTCTGCCTTGGCATGGCGCAGTGTATTGGACATCGCTTCCTGAATTATTCGGAACAGATGATTCTCAATGCCTTTGACCAAATGGATATCTTCATCCATCTCAAGCACAATGTCCATGGGTACTTTGGTTTTTAATTCCATGACAAGATCTTTCAGGCCCTGTTCTAAATGTTTGCCTTCCAGATAAACCGGTCGCAAATGCAGAAGCAATGCCCGCATCTCGGATTGGGCTACCGAAGCCATCTCCTCAATCAACGCCACCTGCCGCTGGGCACGTGCAAAGTCCTTTTCCATCTTTCGTCCAACCGCTGTGGCAGTCATCGAAATGGCAAACAACTGCTGGGAAACGGCATCATGCAGCTCTCGTGCCAATCGCTGCCGTTCTTCCACAATTGCCGTTATTCTGGCTTGCTCAGCGAGCTGTGCATTGTTGGTCGATAATCGTTGCAGTGAGGTAACCTGATCTTCCCACTTCTTCCCGATCCGCCCGAGCTGTTCGCTTAAACGGCCTACATCGTCAATTCCCAGATCGGGTACGGTGCGCGATAGAGATCCCTTTTCCCATTGTAGAAGGGTTTCCCGCAGCAATTCAAGCCTGCGTTTGACCCGGTAACTTTGATAAAAGCCAAAAGACGCTCCGATGCCTATTAGCAATAAAACCAGCGCTAAGCCAGACTGAATCAGATGCCTCCATCCAGCAAACGGAGCAAGATAACCATATGTATACAGCACATATAAGATAACAGCGAGCACAATGAAAACAAGGAGGATCCCTTCACCCATACTTCGGGTTACCATGTCGGTATGTCGTTTTGTCTTCAACCGGGTCTCCTCCTTTTTTCACTTATTGATTTATTACGGATTACGAATGCTTAGGTCGCCAACAATATAAGAAATAACAAATTTTGCTTTATGTTCACTGGTTTCATAGCCAGGCGTTCTCCATATCAACTTGTTCATCATGCCACTGTCTTTTTCCCCATTCAGACTAATTCGTCCAAACATGACCGAAGCCTCAATCTCTACTCCGTAATCCTCAGGCAGTGTCAAACGAACATTTCCCATAACCCCTTGTAACAATACAATGGTCTGTTTTTCTTCCGGAATGGAGAGAGACAGATCTGCATTGACTTCACCAATAGCGTGCCATAAGCTCATGCTTCGTAACGTCCAAGGCACCTGGTCCCAGTAATAGCGGGCCAAAAAATTCTGTTTGCGCATGACATCGCCATGCAGATGCATCTTTTTGTTTTTGGAATAAAAATAGGCTAGTGAAGCCAGTACAATTAAAAATACAATCATCAGGTTCCCAAGCAGCAGAAGACATCCACCAATCGCCAAGTAGCGGTGACCTTTGTGCGTATCTCCTTTACGAACCTGGACCATTCCAATCGTTAACAGGATCAGTGCGGCAGCTGTCAGCAGATTAATATGCTGATTCAATAGCATGATTATACCGATAATAATGATCGCAAATGCAAGCCATTGTTCTTTTTTGTTCATCTCTGCCGCACCTCCTCTGCAAGTTGATTTTCCCTATTCGTTGGAAAAGCCATACCAGGCGATAATGACCTGTATGGCTTAACCTTTGTTCTACAAACCGTTCTTTATTCACGATTTATAGAATATCATATTGTCTGCTGAGCGAACAGTTATTCTTTAGAAGTGCCGCCTGTTTCATTTTTTGATCCATTGCCCAGTTTGTTCTTCAGGGCTTGCAGTTGTTGATCTACTTTGAATTGTTTTTCAACATCTACAGGATTGGTATACGTAGATTGTGTGTTCCGGTAAGGAGCACGGGATACGTCTGCTTCAGCTTCCAGCTGCATGATTTTCTCTTCCATACGATGGAATCCAAGCGATGCACTACCACTTTCGATTGAATGCAGGCTGTTGATGGAAGACATTTGCTTTTTGGCTTTGGCCATTTGGGCACGGGATACGAGCTCATTGCGTTTGTTACGCATTTTGTAGAACTCGTCTTTCATGTCATGGAGCTGTTGCAACAAGTCTTTGGCTTGTGCTTCAGATTGTGCGTGCAGTTCACTGTACTCCGTAATTTTTTGATCAAAGTAGATTTTCTCTTCCAGCAATTTGCGAGCTACTTCTTCCTGTCCATTAGCAAGCGCAGCTTCAGCTTGGGACTCGCGTTGTACTGAAGTACGCTCCGCTTCGTCCAGGCGCTGCTTCATGCGACGCTCATTAGCCATTTGTTTGGCTACTGTTACTTCAGCCTCATGGATTTCTGCCTCCATGTCACGCAAATACTGGTTCAACATTACAATCGGGTCTTCCACTTTATCCAACATATCGTTTACCGACGCTTTAGTCATATCCTTAATCCGTTTAAATACTCCCATTTTACTTTTCTCCCTTCTCGTAACGAGATAATTTTTGGCGAAGCTCTTCAACTTCTTTTTTCAATGCTTTTTTCTCAATATCTTTCATCATGGAATCCAGTTCACTCTCTTGAGGTGCACCTGCTCCATAGCTGTTATTATCGTAAGAACGTGGGCCCGAATTAGGTCTGTTATTGTAACCTGGGCCGGGACCGAAGCCACCGTGACCTTGATTGCTGCCCCGGAAAGGTCCTCTGTTCGGGTCGTGATCATAGCTGTTGTATCCTCTGCCAGGACCGGGACCAGGACCTGGACCGTAACCGTACGGGTCATAAGGTGGAAATGGTTCTTTCGGTACCACCAGGGCTGCGATAAAGTAGATTAACAACGCTGTGCCGCCTGTTACAAAGATACTGATGACGAAGATGATCCGCAGCAGCGTGGAGTCCATTCCGATGGATTCGGATATCCCGCCGATCAAACCTGTTAGCATCCGGTCACGCGTTGAGCGGTATAATTTGCTCATGTGCTTACTCCTTTCGTTTACTTATATCCTGTTACGGAATCATATCCGTATGGATCTGCAGGATAGGGTTCCTTCGGCACCACTAATGCAGCGATGAAGTAGATCAGCAATGATGTACCCCCCGTAGCGAAAATACTGATGAAGAAGATGAGACGCAGCAGCATCGAACTAAAACCAAGATTCTCAGAGATGCCGCCGATCAAACCTGTCAGCCTTCGGTTACGCGTCGAGCGGTATAATCTATTCATGTGACTACTCCTTCCTTTCATTGTTCAGCTTCTGCTTCAGGCGCTCAAGCTCTTTATCCAAGGTAGAGGAGGACATGCTGCCTGCTGTTCCTGAACCATCCTGGCTCATGCGGCGAATGTCTCTCAGACTCTGTGCCTCATATTCAAGATCAGAGACTTGGTCGTCCAGGCGATTGAACATTCGAGGTACATTCTGATTATTGTAGTGACCTCTTTGATTCATTCGTTGCTGCAATTGAATGGTTTGCATACGAGCGTAGTAATATTGACGTTTGCTGTACACATTCTGATACTCCACTTTCAGCTGGTCAATCTGTTCATCAAGTTCCTGTAATGCTGCATTGCTCTGGGCATACAGTTCATTGTATTGTTCCATCTTTTCTTCATGGAGAATTTTCTCCTGCAGGGCAAGTTTCGCAAGATGCTCTTCTCCTGCTTTCAGAGCCATTGAAGCCTGCTCTTCACGTTTGTGCACCATACTTGCTGCCTGGTCGGCTTGCTGCTTCATCTGTCTAGTATGGCTTGCATATTGATGACGAAGCTTCTCGGCTTCGCCAATGTCTTGGCGGGTCGAGACCAGAAACTGATCAATCAGTTTGACTGGATCCTGACTTTGCTCCAGATGTTCATTTAATGTAGCTACGGTAATATCCCGCATTCGACGAAATACACTCATTATGTTCTGTCCTCCTTTTCAAGATCGTGATCATTTAGTAGCGGCCATGACGACTGCGATTGTTGCTGAGCATCGAGACACCGAAGATGATTAATCCGATGGCGATGATTGGTCCGATCAACCAAGCCAGTTTACCCATCAGTGACAAGATACCGATGATCAAGACGATCCAGCCCAGCATTACATTTCCTCGTTTAACCCCGTAGTAACCAAGTGCAATCATCAGAATCGGAATCAGATACCCCATCAGGTGTCCAAGAAGCGGAGTTAACTTTCCGAAAAGGATGAGAGCTCCCAGCGCAATCAGAACAATCGCCCAGCCATTTCCCTTATTCCATCTCATAATTTTTTCACCACCCTTTCGGTTTGTATTTTGATTTGTTTATTTGCTCGTTTGTGTTTGTTGTTTCTTGTTCAACCTTATGTCTTTATTCTAGGGGAAACGGGGACTTTTCAAAACAGACCGCGGACGGTTTTTCATCCTAGACTCAGGTCGGGGATCGTGTGGGACCTCCGTCTGTCCTTGCATCAGACCTCTGTCGACTTACAATGAGCTTGAGATTGGGATGCTTCATATCCCCTTATCCGACTTGAGAGTCTTTAACCTCATCTGAGCTTGCAAGCGCCATTGATATGATCTGCCCTTAAGCCTTATGTACGTTTACAAAAGGAATTCGTTTCCCCCGAATGATGTACGGTTGACCCGAAACGTAAATACTTTTTTATCCATATAAACAAATTTATGTTGTTATTAATGTAAGCGTTTACTAAAATAGAAGCAGTATTGATCCTAATTCTTAAGTTAGGAGTGGGGGCTGTGCGGTCCATCAGTTATCTTCATAAAATGATCTTGTTTGGCATTCTGCTCAGTACCTTGCCTATTCTGCTGGCCGGAATAGCGGCAATTCTGTATTCCATGAATCAAACGGAGCTGCATCGCATGCAAACGAATAAACAACTTCTTTTATACATGCAGACGAGCGTCGAGCATAAGCTTAACACCGTCAGTTATATGCTGGATCAGGCGACTCGCTCTCCTATTACACTTCAGTCCCTTTCAGCCACACTTCCAGGTACATTAACGACAGCAAACCAGCTTCAATCCGAATTTCAACATATGCGATCCTGGGAGCCCTTAATGGATATTACGCTAGTTAACGAGGGTCAGGATTGGCTGGTCGATCATGCGGGGTTATATCTTAACACGGACTTCCCTTTGGCTCTTCCCATGCGAGATTTGTTGTCCAAAACCCTGACCTCTGGCTGGCAGCTGATTCCATCATCTGTATTTAAGCATAATGAACAGGATTTCCCGTCCGGATGTAACTATCATATCGTACTCGGCAGATCCATCTCGCTTATGAATGCACTCGCTGACTCGGCTATAATTGGTGGAATTCCTGCATGCTCATTGCATCATTCTATTGTATCTGAATCTGTTGACATGGATATGTCTGCTTCAGAATTGATTATTGTGAACCGCGAACAGCGCATTCTTGTTCACCCCGATCCTATGTATATTGGACAACCATTATCGGCAATGAACATAGAAGATAGTGAATCTAAAATGGACATGAGCGAATTGCTCTCTCCGAACACGTCTGCTGCTTCAAAGGAATACCACGAGGTTCGATTTGCTGATACGGAATATTCCTTAACCTTCGCTAAGACACCGTTAAAGGGATGGACTTATATTTTAATTACACCCATGAATGCCCTATCCCAAGAGTATGTTGAGATTGGACTGTATACCTTGTCTGTCGGCGTAATACTCCTTCTACTCTCCATATTAATGGTATGGTTAGGTTCAAGGCGTTTGCATATCCCCATACGGAACCTGCTATCGCAGCTAGGAATTACTGACAGAGTTTTATCAAATCAGAAACTGCAACAATCCTTTTTACCATCTCAAGATGAATTCGAGCAGATCAAAACCCATATTACCCAGCTTTCAGCTTCTCGATCCCAGATGGAGTATAAATTAAATCAATACGTTTTGCAGACACGCACTCAGTATATGATAAATATGCTTCAAGGTAAGTGCACGCCCGGCATGCTGCACCAAAACTTGAGCGAACTAGGCTACAAAGATCACCTTATCGAGTGGCAACAAATAGCCGTATTGACCCTACAGATCGATTTAGCAAGTCAAACGAAATATGATCATCACGATCTCGATCTCCTGTTATTTGCCGTTCAGAATATAGTGGAGGAATCCATCGATAAGGATCGACAACTCCTTCCGCTCATTGTGGAACAGACTGTAGTAACCGTAATAGGTTCTATCAAAATGGACAACTCTGTATTTTCAAATGAATTTTACGAAATAACTGAGCTGCTGCATCATCGAGTGAGTGAAGTTTTGAATCTTCAGCTGAATATCCGTTTCAGTCAACCATACTCTTCCTTTTCAGAAATACACCTGGCTTATATTGAAGCCATGAAGCTTTTGCAGCAGCAGACCATATCAGGAGCTAGCGTCAAACAAAATGAGGAAGCCTCAATTTACTCTTCCTTGTGGACGCTACCTTACCCTGAGTCCCTCGAATATCGTCTTATGCAATCGATTCAATCTGCAGATGAGGCAGAAGCTTCCGTACTATTACAACAGTTGCTCCAGCGTGTGTATCATATGGAATGGACCGAGGAAGAATACCAGGTTGCTTTAACTCGATTATTGATGCACATATTACAAATGATGCAGGAATCGGGTATACGACTTGGACAGATCTCTTCAGGGCACAGCCCAATGATCAACGAACTGCTCACTCTGCAAACGGCTGTCGATATTGAGCAATGGTTTATTTACCGCATCATTAGACCGGTTATTGGCATTTTCAGAGAAAGGCAGTATGCACAGCATCAGCAGATCTCGGAAAGAATGATTGCCATCATTCATCAGGAATACGATACCGATCTGACACTCGAAGAGTGTGCTTGTAGGCTCCATTATAACGCGAGCTATTTGAGTACTGTGTTCAGCAAAGAAACAGGCTACGCATTCAGTGAATATTTGTCACAGTATCGGTTCAAGATGGCCCGAAAGTGGTTGGATGAAACCGAGCTAACCATTAAGGATATTGCTGCTCGGCTACGTTACAACAACCCGCAAAACTTTATCCGTTCATTTCGAAAATGGGAGGGAATCACTCCAGGTCAGTACCGGAAACGTAGACAGAAGCCTCTTCGCTCTTCCATAAAATAATGGTTTGTAATAACGAATGAAAAAGGAGCAGAAGGTCTGCTCCTTTTAATGATTCGCGCATGGTTTATTTCTTATTTTATTGCTTAGCTTCTTTCTTACGAACAATCTTCATATTCTGTTGGTCCAGCTGAATTAGTATTTTTCCGAACCTGCCGCCACGTAGGAAGTTAACCATGCCATCTGGATAGGCACTTCGGATATAGTGCTCAACCCTGTATAGTGAGTCTGTGTCCGTAGGCAATCCATAGGTGTTTAGCCATTCCTGTAGATGATCTACAACTTGCTGAACAGGCATCTCAATGGTGTTGACTTCATTAGTAATTAACGACGTATACGCGTAACCCTTCAAGAATAGCAGCTGTTGTATGTATCCCATATCTCCCGAACGGTAAGGCGGATTAACATGAAGTACCTCTTTAAATTCGTCTATTAACGTATGCACTCTCGGGCCGGCCATAGCACTGATATAAACGTATTTGCGTGCACTTTGAATTGCCTGTTCAACGGTTTCCCAATCAGACATTGCGGGGCACATGGAAGCAAAGGCAAAATCATATTTCTGTTCCCAACCTTTCTCCTGAATCGATATTTCTTCAAACCGTTCAGAGACAATCTCGATTTTAGATTCTAATGTATTCGGGATTGTCTCTTTCATCAAAGAAACAAGCAGTTCAGAAGGTTCGACTGCAGTGACAGTTGCCCCCTTTTCTGCAAAAGGAATAGTAAAGATGCCTGAAGCCGCTCCAATGTCCAAAATGGATAACTCACTAAAGTCCACGCCTTGATTCTCAATCCAGCTCATGATACGCTCGGAACGCTTCTTACCTTCTTCTGTGAAGGATTGATAATGATAGTCTCGTGCCCAGCGTTCGAATGCTTCTTCCGTTTCGAATGGCGCACTCTTTTTCTTATATCTTGGATTCCTCTGCCGCTGCTTCCAAGCCTCTTCCCAGATCGATAGATCAAATAATAGTTCCGAATAATTAACTGAATTGTTCTCCTCAGACACTTTTTGCTCAAGCATTTCATTCCACTCCGTTCTATGTAATAAAATAAAAAGTTCACCAGAAAGGATCTTATCTTTTTAACCAACAAAAGTATCTCAACACTGTTTAGCCAATATCACAATGGCTCCATATCGAAGACTTTATTTATCTACAATATATTTAATTTATTTATACGTCAACCTCATATATTGGACTATTCATCAATTGCGAGAACTAAAGTAATAAAAATAACCCTGTGAATTGTCTAAGCAATCCACAGGGTTATACGTTATACCGGCGAGAGGACTCGAACCTCCACGGTTTCCCACTCGATTTTGAGTCGAGCGCGTCTGCCATTCCGCCAC
>NZ_JBYTCE010000046.1:0-8630 GCF_058789975.1 Paenibacillus sp. FW104-T2
ATATAAATTGTATAAGGCAGGATATATTTTTCTTTTGGCTAAATCGCCAGTAGCACCAAATAAAATAATGCTCGTTGGTTCCATTTCACCGTTCTCCTTCCAAGTAACTCTGGTTTCTTTTCTGTAGTTACACTATAATACGTTTTATAGCCATACAAGTAATTAATATATTTCACAGGAGCTATAGACAATATCTATGACAACAAATTATGAGTTATATAAAGTCTTTTATTGGGCTGCCAAAACCGGAAGTTTGACTCAAGCTGCCAAGGCACTCTATATCACTCAACCCAGTGTCAGCCATGCCATCAAGCAGTTGGAGGAAAGTTTCGGCCTTACGTTGTTTTATCGGAATTCCAAAGGGGTGGCATTGACGCAGGAAGGCGTTAGCCTATATTCCTATATTGAACAATCCCAGATTCTGATTTCTCTAGCAGAGGAGAAAATGGCTGCATTGAAAAGTCTGGACAGTGGAGAGCTTCGAATCGGCGGCAGTGACTCCTTGTTCAAACATTACATGCTTGCTTACCTGGAAGAATTCCATACCCTCTATCCCAACATTAAGCTGCATCTAAGTCATGGAACAACGCCGGAAGTCATTACGTTCCTGAAAGAGGGCAAAATTGATCTCGGTGTTGTACGGATGCCCATTGTTGATCCACAGCTGGAGGTCCGTGAAAGCATACAGCTCAAGGATTGCTTCGTCGCGGGCGAACGTTATGCCCAGTTGAAGGACAAAGTGATGACACTGGATATGCTGCTTGAACATCAGCTTATTCTCTTCTCGCGGAACAGCCGGGTTCGTATGGCCATTACGGAATTGTTTAATAGCTACGGTTACACACTGAAGCCTGAAATTGAGGTCGGAAGTGTGGATCTGCTCATTGAATTTGCACGGCGGGGATTGGGTATCTCCTATGTAACCCGTGAATTTATTTCCAAGGAGCTGGAAGAAGGTTCACTGTTTGAAATTCAGCTCGATGTCCCTCTTCCCCCTTCACATGTCGGGATTATGACCAAACGGAATATGCCTATTTCCCTGGCGGCCAACCGATTTATGGATCTCATTTTTAAAAGTTAAATAACTCCTTAACACAAATAAGTGCTTCTACTCCTGATTAGGAAAAGAAGCACTTATTATTGATCTTGATAGCGATATAGCTTTAGTTATTTTATTTATTGTTGTACTCTTGTAAAACTTTGCGCTGCAGAAAGCTCATTATGTTCCATACATTTGCTCCAGCTCCAGCAGACGGCTCTTGATTCGCTGTGGAATTATCTCAAATAACTCGTCCCATAGGATAAACTTCTCCGGTCCAAGTATATACTCCTCAAACTGCATTGCCGGCACAAAGGCTTTGGTCTGGAGATATTTCCTTACCCGGGCATCAATGAATTCATTAGTCTCATAATCATTTTGGAACAAGTCGTTTACCAATAGGCCGTCACATCCGGCTTGGATACCTGCAGCGGAATACAAATCGGGAAGCAGCTCAAACACGACAGGAAGCGGGGAGAACGCGTGCTTACCTGGCTGTGAATACAGGCAGACGTGACGATCAACCATATTCACCCGATCCTTCAGCATCCCGCGCAGCACTTTACCGTGAAAACTGGCTTCACAATCCACTACCTCTCCATCATGACCCACATAGATCCATACATGTTCCATTTCATACAGGTGCCCTATCTCATAATCCCACCATATCGCATACTCAATCACAAAATGCACGGCCTCAACCGGGAAAAGAATCTCCCGCCTAAACGAAGGTGAAGCACCCGGTTTCTCAAGCAGTGAAATACCAACCAGATCCGGATAAAAAGGTTCGTTCTGATCAAACATCAAAATAGGCGCATAACTCATCGCTTTTTCCAGCAATACTGTATCCATTGTCGTCATCCATGTTCCCCTCCGTAACCCTATGTATGATTACAAGCTAATTCTATATTAACCAAGAATCTTGCATGTGTATATTTGTGCAAAACAAAAGCCCGCAACCAGACGTGTATTCTGGTCACAGGCTTCGCCATAATCTGAAATGACACTAAAGTCATCCTTTGGTTTTGGATGCTGGATTCACTTGGTCCGAAACGGACTCCCCACAACCAATTGGCGGCCCCAGGATCGCATCATTTTGTATGGATGCAACCGCTTGGGCATAGGCTTCTTCGTCAATGCAGTAGGCTCTATGCGCCACTTCAGGAGGTGTTGCAGCCAGGAAGTCTGCTCCCAGTACTATATCAGGCGTGGGCTGATCAAAGATGGTCAGCAAGTGAACATCGTCCGTATCTGCCACAAACCAGTGAAACCATCCTTTGGGGAAGATGGAGACTTGGCCGGGTTTCAAATGATAATTAATTCGCCTGCGGGCAAAAGGATCAAACACGGATGTTGTAATCTCTCCACTAATCAGAACAATCATTTCCGTCGTATTGGTATGCCAGTGAGGCTGAACAATAATCCCCTTGCTCATGTGCACATTGAAAAAGCCATTCTGAATGGTTGGCAGTTGTTCCCCGAATAACTGCGTAACATAATTTCGCGGATCTCGCTGATAGTTCAGTACAGCAGTGGAATCACCCGCGAGCTGAATATTCGGGATTTGCAAAATCGGATTGATCATGCTAATTTTTTCCTCCTTATGGGCGAACATCTCATTGTTGTAATGTATGCCCGCAGCACTGAGATCATGCTGTTAAAAGGGGAGCTGTGCATATCTTTCTTCCTTGGTCTGTCTCTATTTTCTTGTGAGTCATGGCGTATATGCGGGTAAGAACATATAAGGACGGAAAGGTGGGGTTATCATTTGAAGTGGAATACAATCACATATCTTGCACTCGGGATCATAGTCACTTTAGCTCTAGCAGCCTATAGTTCAGCTCCTGATGAGCGTTCGGAGATTCAAACTACAGATAACATGCAGAAGCAACAGGAAATTCAGATGGACAGCAATCCAGTGGCGGAAATTGAAGCATTATCACAAGGAGTCCGAACTAACAAGAAGTCCAGTGAACCACAGGAGGGTCAACCACTGTCCGTTACCGAAGCATCCACAAGCATTATTAAAGCTCTTCAAGAAAAAGACATGGAGACTGTAGCTTCATGGGCTTCAGAGGATGGAGTCCGCTTCTCCCCGTTTGCCAACATTGACCCCGTCAATGATCTGGTGTTCTCACCAGATGAGATTAGCAACCTACTGAGAGATCCGACCAGATATGTATGGCGAACCGTACCTGATCATGATGATGGCAAAATCAAAATGACCTATGCCGATTATCATCTTAAATATGTGTATAATAAGGACTTTATTCATGATGGCGAAAACGCCGTGAATGTTCTTCTTGGCCAAGATGCACATCCTGGCAATTTACACGAGATATATCCTGAGGCCAATCATGATTTTGTTGAATTCCATGTTAAAGGCACAGACGCCGAGGGAAGAGATTGGCATACACTGCGTCTGGTATTTGAAAAGATCGGGCAGGACCATATCCTTGTCGGAATTGTCCATGATCAAGGAAGAACATGATCTCTCCCAGCATTGATTGGCTATGATGGCATTCCGGTCTTCACCCCAGAAGCTTGATGTACAAACTGGTCAGATGGCTGAATAATAAAAAAAGCCTGTTTCTACTAAGAGAATCAGGCTCTTCCAATTACATATTATTTAAAAATTCAGATATTTTCTTCCCAGAATCAACAACTATATCAGAAAGGGGAGCTATATTCCCATATTCCTGATGTTCTATATCAACGAAACCAATAAGCTTTTTACTGGGATTCCAGACCAGATGAATATGGGAGTATTGATCTACATCCGCGGATAAACGAAGCAATTTCTGTCTGCCCATCTTCATCTCCACAGTGTCTAACAGACTAAAGAACTCTACATATTTAATCCCAGATTCGTTATCAGGCAAATCCAATCTCCGCGGTCCTTCGTTGAGAAAATGAACGAGTTCCTTCGGCAGCTTGTAAGGCTTCAACGCATGCAACTTGTTTCTTAAGTCATGGAATTCCTTCGGTTCACGAGCCTTTAAGTAATCGGCCATCTCGTCATTTTTTTGACTAACCGCAATCGTGTATGCCCGTTCCCCGTCCTTTTCCTGAATGGTCACATCTGCCCCCTGTTCCACGAGAAATTGCACCATCTTCATATTGTTGTTGCGAGCAGCGACAGTAAGCGGGGTTGCCCTATAAGGGTACACCATATCCGGTTCATTATAGTTAATGTCTACCCCTTCATCCAGCAAGTACTGTATCGTTCTCATATCATGGTCTGACACTGCTTTGCGCAATGTTTTCCCACCATATTTCCGAATATCCAGTCCAAGCTCGTTCAGTACAGCTATATTCTTTTTGTTGCCGTAATAGGCTTCATCGTACGCACTCGATTTCACCTTGTTTAAACCGGTCAACTTCGCACCCTTTTGGTGCAGATACCGGACGACCTCTTCTCCCCATATCTGGCTGCGGTAAGAATAGCCGGCTTACCTTTCATATTAAGGTTGACGCCGTTCTCTACGAATAACTCTATGATCTTCTGACGATTGGTGATCAAAGCAAGCTCGAGCGGTGTCAATGCTATATATTTGCTGAGAGAGATAGGTGCATCCAGATCTACACCCTCTCTGATCCTTTCTTCTACGGCAGCAGTGTCTCCCTTATAGATCGTCATGGCGAAATCAGGCAGCGTTTCAAACGTTCCTTGACTTCCAATTTTGAACACAGGTGTACCCTCCCAGTTGGTATATATTGATATGAAAACTACGTATAAACTTCTACTCTATTATAACTTCGATATATATTTTTGCCTAAATGGATCTCATCTCCTTTACTCCATTTGAGCTCTGCCCATTCCTATGCTAATATTATGAACACCTATTTTATAAACAGCCTCAGAAAGGAACATTATGAATCCTTCATCCGTACAATCTATTTTTCAACAACAGATTCCATCATTGGATCTGCGAAGCTGTCTCGTAAGCATGCAAGGGGAGAACATATACAAGCACTATCGTAATCAGGAAGCAGCAAGTCAGATCGCCAAAGTCAATTCTTGCACCAAAAGTGTGCTGTCTGCACTTATCTGTATCGCTATGGATCACGGTTGGCTGCCAGATGCATCAACCCCACTGTCCGCCTTTTTTCCGGCGCTGGTTTCAGATCCTGACCCTCGCAAATCGCAAATCACCCTGGAACAGCTGCTCACCATGACAGCCGGCTTCAACTGGGATGAGTTTGGTGGACAGAATTCGTTCCCACGTATGACACGCACGGAGCATTGGGTGAACTTTGCGTTGGAACAACGTCTCAGTCATACACCTGGAACACACATGGAATACAATTCGGGGGTATCGCAAATACTGGCGGCCATCCTTATGCAACATACTGGAATGAGTGTAGCTGGATTCGCAGAACGTTATTTATTTGGTCCATTAGGGATTACGGAGTATCATTGGGAGTGTGATCCTCAGGGTGTGCATACAGGAGGCTTCGGGTTAAAGATGCTGCCCGATGATTTGCTGAAATTCGGTCAGCTCTTCTTGCAGGAAGGCATGTGGCATGGTGAGCGTTTGATTTCAAGTGAACTTGTTAACCGTTCTACAAAAGCATTCATTACCGTGACACCACCGAACCGTGGTAGCTACGGCTGGCACTGGTGGGTCGATACTTGCAAGAGTGATAAACCATCTGAATTTAGTGAAGAACGTACGCCACCGACTTCGTCAGAGTCCACATCCATTAACAGCGCTGACCGAAACAAAGCTGTACTCCACTATTATTACGCCCGCGGATTTGGCGGTCAGTTTGTATACATTGTTCCACAGCTGGAGCTAGTTACGGTCCTGACGAACGACAAGCGAAAAAAGGAAAAGCCTCCTCTGGATGTTTTCCCTAGATTGATCGCTCCACAGTTACTTAGCCTATTGTAAACCGCATCTATCCGTTTATATGTAACCCCGTATAAACCCCAACCATGACCGGATATTTTCCGATCGGTTGGGGTTGCTCGCGTACATTTTTACTTCGTTACACCTCAAAAAGTGTCTCTTCAATTGCACGTGTTATCGGATATGGACCTGACTCCTTATTGGAGAGAACGACCAGTTGCGCAGCATGTTCAGGATATACCGAAGACATGAACGACACGCCAGGATCAAATCCCATGACATGTATTTTGAATATCCCTTCATTTTTTTGATCAACCCAAACACCACTTCCATAGTAAGTCTCGCCTTCTTCATGTACATGAGGTGTAATCAAATGTTGTGTTGTCGATTCACTCAATAACTGATAAGTTAACAGTCCATCCCAGAAACGAATCATATCAGGTGCTGTTGTATACGCCCCACCATCGGCCCCGCCCTTGATTGGGATTGAGAATATGTTGGTGTTCCAGGTTCCATCCTCGTTGTCGATATATCCAATTGCTGTGTTTCGTGGAAGCTGATTGGTCAAAAAATAACCGGAATTCGTCATTCCGCAATGTTTAAAAATGTGTTCCTGTACATATTCCGTGAAAGGTTGTCCCGATTGTTCTTCCACAATTAAGCCTAACACGATAAATGCCGCATTATTATAGTGGAAACGTTCACCCGGAGCTGCCTTCATCGGCAGATGCTGGAACATCGGTAAAAAGTCGCTCCCATTCCGCATGGAATAGACGGGCCGCTCTTTCCACAATTCAGTGAAATCCTCCATGACCTCTTCGTCAAAGTAATCCGGTATGCCTGAGGTGTGCGTTAATAGGTGATGAACGGTAATCTCCTTATGCCACAGAGGAAAATTAATATTCAATGCATCCACAAGCTTTGTGTTATATGACAGCCTGCCTTGTTCAATCAGTTGACATATGCTCACTGCCGTGAAGATTTTGCACCCTGATGCAATTCCAAACCGGGTATCGATCTGGTTGAAAAGCTCATCGCTGCGATTCGCGTATCCCCGGCTCAGATTCAAGAGTGTCTGTCCGTTTTGTTTTAACAAAACTACACCTGAAAAATCCTTAGAATTCATGAGTTCTTCCACTTTACGTGCTGCATCCATTATATCGGTCATTTATTATTCACCTACTGTATTAATTTTTTCAAAGAAATATACCGTCTTAATCAGCCTTGTTATAAATTTCATATCGGTTATCAGTTACAAATTCAGCACCCTTTTCAGAGCAAGCGCCATACTTTTCGTAATTACTCCTGCCTTCTGACAAGGTCATATGGTTGGGTCCACTATACCTGCTGGGGTCATTGTTACCATCGTCCTCCCAGAAGCAAACTGGACAAATATCATATTCCCCTCGTTGTTCCAAGGTTTTGTAATGACAACAGGGACAGGGTAATAATTTCTCTACGTAGCCTTCAACTTCAATATGGCTTCCTACGATTTCTGAGACGAGTTTAGATAAATATTCGTTAGGGATTCCGTAGAAACTGCCTTCTGTAACCTTCAATAACAATTCATTGTAACGGTTATCCATTACATCATGTGTTGGTACATCTGAACTTAAGAGTTCCTCCTGCAACTCCTTTGAAAAATGATGAAACTCAGGGTCATGTTCATCGATTCCCCAAGAATTCCATAACACGGCCTCACGTTCATCCCTAGTAAGTTTCGTAATATCATTTTCTATGATTATCTTTATAGCCTCTTCCCTTAACACCATATCACCCTCAATATGTAGCTATTCACTATCCTATTATGATTCCGCTATAAGCCCCTTTACTTTTGATTCAAATACATCCCACTTTAAATCAAACCCCTTTTCAAAGCTCCACCCGTTTGAACGGAGTTTCTCGCCTAAAAATTGAAATTAGCACGCTGCTCATCATTTAAGCTCACATCAAAAAGTTCTTCACTACACTTGAACTTATCCAAGTACTCGAGCAATTCCCAGAACGTATCATCTTTATTATTGTCTTCCTCCATTCCGTGATTTAAGAGAATAGAATCAAGGGCATCATCAAGTTTCTCTGTAACAAGGGTTTCATTTTGCCAATTATGATCGATTTGGTACTGTATCGTCTCTTCAAGTTGAGCTAGATCTCTGTAAATGGAAGAATTCAATAATTCATTTTTAATTTCTTGTTTCCTGCCTGCACGTTCATGATTTTGAAAAAACGCCAAATTCCCGAGCAGTGAGAATATTAAAATTACACTAAACCAGTCTGATTTTTTCATATTTTCCTCTTTTCATCACCACTTAGATATTCCCGATTCTATCTTTCTATGACCTTCCTTTCGAAGACGTAAAATAATAAAAAACCGAATATAAGCCCACATATGGTATGAGGTGTTGTTCCAGAAGTGATCAATAGATAACCCAAGGTTAAATAATAATAAGAAATAGGTAGACTAGACCAATACAACAGCGGAACTAAAGAGACATAGAGTGTAGGTATGCCGAATATACAGAGTTTAATCCAATTTATTTTCCATTCTCCAGGCTTTCGCATTAAATCTAATAATCTTATCAAACCGAGTAATACGCCAATGAACATTGGAAACAGGACAGAAAAAACAATACTAGCTTGAAGTTGATACGTCTTCCGAGCTTCTAACTGTAAATATTGTTGATATTTTAACCCAAATATAAAGACTAAGATCATTATTAGTAAAAATCCCAAAT
>NZ_JBYTCE010000047.1:0-8085 GCF_058789975.1 Paenibacillus sp. FW104-T2
CAGTTATAGTAACAAATTAAATGATAATCATTTAATTTATGATGCCGCTAAAGACCCAGATAAAAAAAAGGATTCCACAGATATTTTAACTCAGGAATTAATTGGTTACTTTCTAAAGAAACTTGAAGGTGAAAAAGCCGCCGTTTACCCCAATATATTGACTGCAATGCTTCAAAATAAAGCTATAGAGGCGCCAAATCACGTGGCCTTAGTTTATAAAAGTACAATCCTTACATATAAGGAGTTAGATGAAAAGGTCAATATTTTTGCTAACCATCTGATAAATC
This sequence comes from Paenibacillus sp. FW104-T2, assembly GCF_058789975.1. Classification (NCBI taxonomy): domain Bacteria; kingdom Bacillati; phylum Bacillota; class Bacilli; order Caryophanales; family Paenibacillaceae; genus Paenibacillus; species Paenibacillus sp. FW104-T2. The sequence continues at coordinate 288 of NZ_JBYTCE010000047.1, forward strand.
AAAAAAAAATAAAAAAAGGGGATATCGTTTCTATATGTATGGAACGAAGCATTGAATTGATAATATCGATTCTTGCAGTAATAAAGAGCGGAGCCGCTTATGTCCCTTTAGATCCCCAGTATCCGAAAGAAAGAATAACTTATATATGTGATAGTTCAGGTTCAAAATTTATAATTTTTAAAAACAGGACAAAATCGAATATATACTTTGAGAATACAATAACGTTATATATGGATGAAGAACACTGTGAAGAAGGAGCCTTAAGAGAGGCACCCTCTGTTGATTTAGAACCGGAGGACCTTGCCTATGTTATATATACGTCAGGTTCTACCGGAAGACCAAAAGGCGTTAAAATTTCACACAAAGCTTTATGTAATTACACTCACTGGTTTAATAAACGGTTTTCGCTTAATGAACAAAGTGTTATGTTACAACGAAGTCCAATTAGTTTCGATGCGTCAGTTGCGGAAATTTTCCCAGCTCTTACTGCTGGAGCAAAATTAGTATTAATTGAGGATGAAAAACAAGCTGATATTGACTATTTGCTTGATCTTTGTAGCAAAGAAGGGGTAACAGATATGCTCCTGACCCCTAGTATGCTGCAAACTATGATAAACAGTAATAAATTAAATGTATTCCCAGTAAAAAGGTTCCTAAGCGGTGGGGAGAAGTTAAGCATTTCGTTACAGAAACAATTTCATGAACAATCGACAGGGAAATTATTTAATTGTTACGGTCCAACTGAAGCTACGATCTATACAACTACTCATGAATGCATAAAAGGAGATTTTTCAAACAATATTGGGCGACCACTTAATAATGTCCATCTATTAGTTCTGGACAACCATTCAAAACTAGTACCTCCCGGCAGTAAAGGGGAATTATATATAGGTGGATACGGACTTTCAAATGGTTATTTAGATGAAGTCCTCAACCGTTCTTTTTTTATAGAGAACCCATATAAAAGGGGGGAGTTACTTTATAAAACAGGTGATATAGTTCGGTATGATATGGATGGAACTATTGAGTACATTGATAGAAAAGATAGGCAAATCAAGTTAAGAGGATATCGAATTGAACTAGGTGAAATCGAGGCCGTTATAAAGGAATATGAATATGTAAATACTGCAGCAGTAAAATTATTGGAAGAAGATAATGCTGTTTTGGTTGCGTTTATTGAGCCATATAATGGAGCGAATATTAATTTAAATGAGCTGAAAAATTATGTAGAGAGACACCTTCCACAACACATGCTTCCTAATTCTTACTGTGTACTTGATAAGATGCCAATATCAAACAATGAAAAAATTGATTATGGTTCTTTAAAAATGAAAGCAAAGGAATATATAAAGGTGGAGTTACCGAAAACAGCTATAGAAAAACGGATTGCCCCCATTTGGGAAGAAGTATTAAAAACTAATATCGTGAGCATTGATGAGAACTTCTTTGAGCTAGGAGGACATTCTCTAATAGCTACCCAAATTATTTCAAGAATCAGAAATAATCTAGGAAGAGAAGTTTCAATTAAGCAGCTTTTTGAAAATCCGACAATTAGAGAACTTTCTCAAGAAATTGAAAGGTCGATTCTGGAAGAACTTAATTTTTAAAAGAATATATTTTTCATTAAGAAGGGTTATGCAACTCGACCACCAAGAACAATTATGAAGCTCGCTAAAACACTGATTTTTTAATATCTTGCGGGCTTTATATTGTTTGGTCATGACATAGATAATATGGAGGACTGTTATTGGGCACCAAAACGGAAAACTGTTCATTTGCTAAAGGGCGAAAATAAGAAATGCCCTTGTATATGGGCATTCAATTTGTACAATATCCTATTAAATTGATTTAGTACTGTTTATTTAGTGCTCGTGTTCAGTGAAACTCTCAGTTCATCATCAGGCTTCTTCATTGTATAGTTCGATACATAAAGATCAATGTCTTTACCCTTAAAATCTTGAAATACTTCTGTATGTTTATTATCGGAGTCGTTAAAATACAGAGGCGTTAGATATTGCTTTTCTCCCGCATCAACGAAATAAGTCTGGTTGATCCCGCCAAATGTAGACTCAGGGCTGGACGACCCAACGTACAGGTTCCCATCCTTGAGATAATAAGTCCAGTTGATGAGGAACCCTGCATACTCCTTTGTTACCGTTTGTGGCTGAGTTGAAATTCTCGTTAGACGAATAGACGTCTGGTCACCAGCGTGCTCATCAACTCGGTCCTTCGCGATTAAGGTTATGGGTTTGTTGGCCACAGAACTAACATCCATGAGAGACGAGTTGGACTGCTCAAATCGCAGTTCGGTCTGGTTGGGATTCAACGTATCTTCGAGGGAAACGTATCCTTCCAACACTCTGCCGTCCACTTCCAACTGATAAGTCCGGTATGGCAGTCTGTAGTAGTCTTCTTGGTGATCAATAATTAAACGAATCTGGGTTGGTGTTACCACTAGCCTACTGATTTTAGCCTCTCCATCCAATGACTGCAGTGGAATATTCATTTCTTTCTTAACTGAACCTGTTTCCATCTGCTGTTTAGACAAGGAGAGATCGACGTTCCAGGTTCCATCTGTTCGCTCTTTCTCATGTGTATATGTGAAGGTAAAATGATCTGCTCTCTCTTTGAACTGCTGTTCGTTAAATATTTGCGTGCTGGAGTATGCTCCGGTTGCACCTTCGGTACCGAAGACTGGGCTTTCGGTTTCTTTAAGCATGTTCCCGTTTGGATCATAAGCTGTGATTCTGGCCCAAGTCTGTTCCTTCAATGCCGTATCTGTAAAAGTCACGTTGGAACGAATCATGATTTGATCTTCCGTGTGCCGGAAGGATTGTACTTCTACCGTTTCGATTCCGTCCTTTTGTATATTAAATTTCTGAGTATTAGTGTCCTTGGGATCGAGTGTAATGTCCTCCTGAATGTCTTGCAAATATCGAACACCTGTAATGGAGAATTGTAGATTGGATTGGTTCTCAGACATCACCCAGTCCGTTTCGAAGTATCCCTGATAGACACCTTGCTCTTCGTTCCATTGTTGATAATAGTGTCCTTCAATAGGCTTACCCTCACTGTCTTTCAAAACGATCTGATCATATCTGATTTCTGCTCCGTTTGTTTCCATGCCGGGTTTAATCGTATAGAGAAGGACTGTTCGGTTATCATCCACAAAAGCGTTATGCACCGTTAAGGTGACTCCGTGAGCTGTGACGCTTTGTTCAATAGACTGACCATATCCCGCTTGGAGAGCTGACTCAATTCCAGACTTATGGGAGAGGACATCACTCCAATCATATTGAAAAGCTGCATATACCGGAGTGGCCATTACCGCTACAGATACACCCAGGACAATAGCAACTTTCGTCTTACCGCGCTGCGATCTTTCCTTGAGCTGATCTGCTACCCGAAGCTCGTCCATCTGTATGCTGTTAAACATCTTATCAAAATCCGGATATTCAATGTGGTCTGAATGTTTCATGTGATTCTTAACTTTGGATTCTACTGTATTCAAAACGGTTCTCTCCTCTCATGTTAACCTTCTCATAGTACTCCAGTTTCTTTCGCATCAATTGAAGAGCCTTGTGCAATCTGGATCGAACGGTACCCTGACGTATATTGAGTATTTCCGAGATTTCCACAACAGATAGATCACCAATGTATCGCAGGGTTACAACACTTCGCAGCTTGTCAGGCAATTGGCGCAATTGCTGTTCCAATTCAGCGAAGGATAACTTAGCCATAACCATCCCATCGACCGAATCTCTAGCAAGAGCCTCGTGTTCATGCTGCTTCTGTAGATGGTCCTGTTTGTCATGTTTGACTTTGTTCTTACGAATGACGTTGAGGCAATGATTCATGGCGATTCGCATAATCCAGGCCTTGATATGTGTAACATTTCTCCAGTCCTGTCGAAACACAGTTACAAACACATCATGGCATACATCCTCGGCATCCTGAATGTTTTTGAGCATATACAAGCAGGTACGATATACATCTTTGTTGTAAGAATAGAAGAGTTCGTGCTCGGTCACTTCCGCTGCTCCTTTCTTGTTGGGATATATAATAGACAAGTGAGCGCCGAAAATGATTCACTTTTTTTATCCTGTCTCTTGATGAAGAACATGCTAAGATATTCCATTATGGTTGATTCCTCATGAGTTGAACAGATTAACAGTTACCATAAAAGACTAGGGCCGGACAGATCACAGCAAATAATGACAGGCCGCAAAACAAGTATTCCTCTATTATAGAAATCAAGGAGTGGTCAACCGTATGAACTGGATTGAATCGTTGCAGAAGGCTATACAGTACATCGAAGAGCATCTATTCGAAAATGTAACGATAGAGCAGATCGCAGCACAGGCTCATATCTCGCCTTTTTATTTTCAACGTACGTTTACGCTGTTAACAGATGTTACCGTATTTGAATATATACGGCGGAGACGATTAACACTGGCAGCACATGAACTTGTACAGAGTGAACACAAAATTATTGATCTGGCGTACAAATACGGATATGACACTCCTGAATCTTTCTCCAAAGCTTTTCGCAGACAGCATGGGGTTGCACCAAGTGAGGTACGAAAAAGCAGCACCTCAGTTAAATCGTATAATCGCTTGGCTATTCAAGTAAGTTTAAAAGGAGCGGAACCGATGGATTATAAAATTGTTGAACAGGCGGAATTTACGTTAGTTGGAATTAAGCAAGCTTACTCTTATGCAGATGGAGAGAATCTACGGGAAATCCCTAAAATGTGGGAAGAAGCCTATGCGAACGGAACAGAAGATCGTTTATTGGATTTGAATAATGGAGCTATTCCAGGATTACTCGGAGTCTGTGTAGATCAGACCGAGATCAAGGGGAAGCAGATGGAGTACTGGATTGGTACAGCTTATCATGGTGAGATACCAGAAGGTTTGTCTTCCCTCACCATTCCTGCTTCCAAATGGAGTGTATTTGAAGTAAGGGGGCCTCTGCCTGAGAGCTTGCAGAACCTATGGAAACAGATTGTTTCCGAATGGTTCCCATCTAATCCTTATGAGCATGCCGGGACACCCGAATTAGAGGTTTATGCGGGCCCTCATCATGCGCCACAAATCTGGATACCAATTAAATAAGGGAGTGAACGTTATGACTTCGAAATTTCATCACTTGGCAAGGGGAATTATAATCAGTCAGGATCAGGTTCTACTCGCCCATGCCATTGGTCATCAAAATACGTTCTTGCCAGGAGGTCACATTGAATTTGGTGAAAGCGCACCGGATGCCCTAAAAAGAGAAATTGAAGAGGAACTGGGGTTGTCATGTTACATCGATGGATATTTAGGCTCCGTAGAGCATCGGTGGGAGAAAAATAAAGAGCTACACTGCGAAATGAACCAGGTTTTCAGAGTGAAAGTCTCTGAACTGGATGTGTTACAATCTCCTGTATCCCTTGAGTCTCATATTGAATTCTATTGGGCGTCTGTGTATGAGCTATCTGGGCATCATTTGCAGCCCTATCCATTCCGTAAGTTAATTCCACAGCTTGTCAGAGGAGATACATCGATATGGTGGGAAAGTACGTTGAAGGACGGCATAACAGCGGATAATATCGAATAAGGTTCTACTCTATTTAGGAAAGAGTGAGGAGTTCACTCCGTTCAATGTTGTTTTCTATATTTTGAAGATGGAGGTGTTCAAAGCCTTTCAATACCCTTCATCAACACCTTAGTTCAATATCTTAGTTCAACACCATTTTTTTAAAACCATAGATTAACACCTTTAATTAATACCTTTTTACGAGCAACAAAAGTGTCTCAAAAGGCTTGATCCATAAGGGCTTCTGTATCTGGATAAATTTAGATATGGAAAGCCCTTATTTTTATGCAAAATGATAACGCTAAGGTACACATCAGGAAACGCCAAACCAACACTAGATGTATGGAAATACCCATTAACGATCAATACATCCAAATGAACAAAATCAATATAAACATTATCTTTATTAAAAAACACATGAGATAAAACGTTATCCACAGTTTTAGTGGCGGAATTGGAATTCACAGGAAGTTATGAGATCACTTCTATTCCGCTATTGAAAGTGCAAATCTAACTAAATCCAACTAAAAGCTCACAATAACGGTAGAGTAGAAAAAACAAATAGCAGTCATTCTACTATTCGTAGAACCACTGCAACACAAATTAGACTGAAATGAATGATAAGGATGCACAAATAAATCTAACCCTATAGAAATTAGACGATGTGCGCTTGAGATCGAGTATTTTTTTGTCTATTCATATACTTCTCAATTTCCATCTTGATCTCCAGAATAGGAGCTGGAAGAGTTCTGATCCGGTAATAATGCTGGATGAACCATTCCGGATGTTGTCTGAAACGATTAAGCCAGCACGAATGGATGAGACGAAGTTTGTCCCACACTTTAACTTGTTGGCTATGCGCTGCTTCGATTAGTTCTTGATTCATTATGGAGATCTCATCATTAGCAGAGAGGTTGGTCTCCGCCATGTGTTTCTTCTGCTTGATCTGTTCAAGCTCCACAGATAGTTGTACCGCATAATTTAACTCGGCTGATTCCATAACGGACCGAAAATAAGCACTGATCTCATTCAGTTCATTCTTTTCTTCATTCACAATATAGGATGAATCTTCTCTGTAGATCATGTTAAAGAAGGTCTGTGACCGTCTTTTATAATTTTGGATGCTAAAGAGAGCATGGTCGAAAATCTCAGTAGCATACTCATATCCAAATTTCGCATAGTAATCTTCCATGACTTTTGCTATTTGCCAAACCGCTTTCCGGGATATAAAGTCACAACAAAAACGATGCTTCATAAGCTGTTTGGTCACCCACAGCTCAGCACCTTCAGAATAGATTTCACCCATGTTAATCCATTTGGAGTGAACGTTTAGTACCTGGAAGTTTTCAGTATGTATTTTGATCTTCAGATATTTGGAAGCCTTCTTAAGAATCGTGATCGCTTCTTTTGGCGTACGTATGTTAAGCAGTCCAGTTGGTCCATAAAGATCATTGATATAACCCCAGCGGAAATTGCCTGGAATATAGATAAGCTCTTTGCCAACATAATGAAGCACAAAGCGTTGAACATTTCGGTCCTCAGACAGAAACTCATCGCATGTAAAGAAGACAAAATTTTTGGCATAGAGCGTTTCCTGTGAAACTTCCGCCTGATCACGTACAAAGATATAACGGTCAAAAAACAATGTACCAGCGTTATTGTAATGAATAATACCCTCGAGTTCTAACTTGTGGAGAAGAATTCGGATTCGATAAGTGGAGGTACCCATTCGTTTAGCGAGTTCGGTCTGAGAAAGAGGAACTTCTCCGCCATATGCGCAAACGGTACCCAGCAGGAGTTTAAGTTTGAAAAGCAAACGAGTATCATGATGTAGGGTCTGTGCATCGAATAGATCAGGATGGTGTTTCATCTGCGCCTCTCCTTAACTCCCAACTGTAAAAATGGGTATGGAAAATAAGGGTTTTGGCTTTTGTTTTTTTAGAAGACATGCTATAATGAACACATCAAAAAAGAAGCAAGACCAAGACCCCGACTTTTCGTGGTTTTAATAAGTGCCAGTCGCCAAACTATTCACTTATTAGAACGATATCGTTGGGTTCTTTTTTTTTGTTTTAACAGAGCTTTTTATTAGCTTTCCATTTACTATAAATAGATTATAGCATCCGTCTATTTAATTGGGAACACCATGAAAAGTACGAGAAATGCGTAATAAAAATAGAAATGAAGAATGAAACCTATTTTTAAGACCATACATAT
>NZ_JBYTCE010000048.1:0-3736 GCF_058789975.1 Paenibacillus sp. FW104-T2
CTATACAAGTATAGCTTTATTAAGAAACAATATCATTTAATAAACGCTATTTCTTATGGATTTGTTTGTTTTTTTATCACTAAAATATCCTGCTCTCTGGGTGAATGTTTCCGATAAAATAAAAAAGCCGCTAAATAAGCGACATTAATGAGAGTATATTCTTTTCTCATGACATCTGTAGAAGGCTCCGGCAGTTAATTATCACTTTTATATGTAGAATTTGCATTAATGAGATAATACAGCGTCACGTAGATAGCGAGAATAAATACGCCAAAAAACAGGCAAAACGCAAGCGATGGACGACTGATACTTTCTATCATTAAGTTAAACAGTGTATCACGGTTAGTTAGTACATCCCAGCTATTAAGTCGGTAGACCCTGCCGAGCAAGACACCGTAACTTCCCAATGCACAACCTGCCAATACAAAGACCCATGATGCCACATTTCCCATTTTTCGATGTATGACCTCTTGGAGCTGATACATGGACAAAAAACCAAGCAGCAGCCCTGTCCAGACAAACATCAGTAAAACAATCAGATCGTACCAGTACTTGTAATCCAGACCGTTGCCAGCATAATAACGGGAGCTTCGCGCCGTCAGATGAACAAGATCCGTTACGATATAAGACGCATTCGGGAAAAACAATAACCATAAGAGTCCACTTGCCACCGCAAGCCATGGAGCAGCTCTCCACTTCGATGCACTGAAGCCATATGATATGAAAGAGAAAACAAAAGGAATCCAAGCCAAAAACAGATTCCAGATGAGAAACCGGTAATATCGTTGGTTCAGCCAGTCTGCAGCTGCAAAGTACAGTCCTACTGTCACTACAGTAACTACGCTTAGGAAAATAAAAACTTTAAAATAATTCAGCTGTCTCAATAGAGCTTCCCCCACTTATTTTCGGAAATTCCGAATAATTGCTTCCATATTGGTCCTAGAAATGGCATCAAACACACATTAGAATCATACCACGCTCATAACGAGAATCAAATTCACACCCATTCGGGTTTCACTCCGAAGCACGTTTAAGGCATTATACCTGTTTTGAATCTGATCTTGTATAACAGAAAAAGCGGCTGTTCCTTTTGTAGGAGCATGCCGCTTTATTCATTATCATTATTACTGAATTTCTGCATTCTGGTTCAATGACTTCTTGCTGCAATTGTCCTGAGTTTATCTGGGTTAACGACCAAATAGACCCCGTCAATGCGTTGTCCCGATAAGTCGGACTGAAGGCATATGACCTCGCTTACCTTGCCATTGTTCAAAAGCGCAACCTGAACCTCTCCATTGATGATGGTTGGCACCCACTCCCGCTCCCTTAATCGGGTAAGCACACGCCGAGAAGTCAGAAGAGCTAGGACACCCTTGTGAACCTTCATCGTTCTCATCACCGTATGTACACGCCCACCACCATCAGCAGTGAATACAGGTTGTTCAGAGAGCAGATCGAGCATGGCTGTTACATCATAAGCAAGGAAGGCAGTGGTGAAACGTGCAAGCAATTTTTCTCTGTTAGCATCATCAGTGGTGGTCTGAACCTTATCCGGAGGTTGATCGGGTAGGTTACGTCTGGCTCGACTGAAAATTTGACGGCAATTGCTCTCCGTTTTGCCAAGCCAATCGGCAATTTCCCGGTACTCATACTGAAAGGCTTCACGAAGTACAAATACAGCCCGCTCCACGGGTGTCAGACGTTCCAGCAGTACCATATAAGCATAAGAGATCATTTCTCTCTGCTCATAGGTTTCCTCAGGCAGATCCACTGCCTCGCCTATCGGCTCCGGAAGCCACTCACCAACATAGTGTTCTCTTTGATTGCGCGCAGAATTCAGCAGATTCAGGCTCCGATTTACTACAAGTTTGGCAATGTAGGATTTGGGATGACGGATCACCTCGTCAGATCTACTTTGCAGCCCTGCAAAGCAGTCCTGTACGACATCCTCAGCCTCCACAACACTTCCAAGCATTCGATAAGCAATGGAGAACGCATATGCTTTATAACGGATATACAGTTCACCAACTTCCAGAGAAGACTCTTCCGGTTCATTGGTGAGTTTATCAGGATTCATATGAAGGCCTCCTCTGGCAGCGGTATTTGAAATGTTTAATTAAAGCAGCCTGGATACATGCCTGTCGTGATTGCAATCCGGTTCCAGTTGTTAATGGTATTAATCGCCATAACTAGATCTACCAGTTCTTCTTCACTAAAGTGTTCCCGGACCTTATTGTATAATTCCAGTGGAACCCCTTGTTCAGAAATTCGGGTCACAGCTTCAGCCAATTCAAGCATAACACGTTCTTTTTCCGAAAATAAAGGAGCTTCGCGCCAAACGCTAAGCAGCAGGATATGATCTGAGTAATCACCAAGCTTCATCAGATCTTTGGCATGCATATCAAGACAGAAGGCACAGCCATTGATTTGTGAAACTCTGATTTTTAACAATTCATATAATACTTTATCCTCAAATTGACCCGATACAAACTGCTCCATTGCCATTAATGCCTTGAAAGCCCCCGGATTCGCTGCTCTGTAATTCATTCTCAAACTCATCTCATTCGCCTCCGTATTATAGTGTACATACTGAAGACAAATGAACAGATGAATCTGTGACATTCATTTCAAAAAATTATGGGGGATAATTAGTATCTCCAACCGTTACCAATAATAGGACGCTGTACAGTGTACGGCATATAATCTGACTCTGTTGGTACATAAGCAGCATTTGGATTTTGCCCATACGTTGGATTCATTGGATCAGGGTAAATATATTCCGGACTTGGCGCGTATTGCATCTGTACATAAGGCTGAATGTTTGGTTGGACATTTGGTTGGACGTTCGGCTGGCTGTTTGGTTTAGGCATGTTATCGGCAGCTGGTGACACTTGAGTTGCACAATCTGCAGGCGGTCCAATGAATACCGTCTTTTGAATAGGAGCTAAAGTCTCTTTAACCTTGTTCTCATCCAGACAATACGTATGGGCCAGCACACTTGCAGGCGTCAAACGCAGAATGTCTGAACCAAATATCGCTTCTGGGACCGGAGCATCGAAAATGGCCAGCAGGTGAGTCTGATCAACTGTCGCAACTTCATAATGCCACCAGCCTTGGGGAACATTCGCTACCTGGCCAGGGTTAATAGGAAAGTTTAACAATTCGTTGGTAAAGGGATTGATCAGGGAAACGACAGCAGAACCACTAATACAATAGACCAGCTCTGTTGCATTTTGATGTATGTGAGGTTCAACGACATTGCCAGTACTTAAATAAATATCCAGCAGAGATGCATTCCCCAATGTGTTTAACTGTTTAATGGATAGGGAATTGATGTAGTTATTTTCATCCTTTTTGAACAATTGATTCTGGTTTACATCATACGTGAACTGTGTGGTTGGTAACGTATAATCCATATAAGAAGTCGCCAAAAGTTAACGCCTGCCCTTCGCTCATGGTTTAGGTATAAACCTATACGCCAGCTTATGCCCTGGGCATTTATGCGTGAGCCCATTTCTACATGAACTGATTTTCGGGGCGATTAAAAACATGAAAAAACCCTTGAACCATATCAAGGGTTTCTAAATATAGACAGACAGGATCTAGAGTAAAGCAAGGTACTTACCTTACATACTCTTGATCCTGTCTGACAATTCAGAGATGCGCGTGGAGGGACTTGAACCCCCACGTCAAAGACGCTAGATCCTAAGTCTAGTGCGTCTGCCAATTCCGCCAC
>NZ_JBYTCE010000049.1:0-1375 GCF_058789975.1 Paenibacillus sp. FW104-T2
TAAGGCTGAGCTGTGATGGGGAGTGAAAATTACAGTAGCGAAGGTCATGATCTCACACTGCCAAGAAAAGCCTCTAGCCAGATGAAGGTGCCCGTACCGCAAACCGACACAGGTAGGCGAGAAGAGAATTCTAAGGCGCGCGGAAGAACTCTCGTTAAGGAACTCGGCAAAATGACCCCGTAACTTCGGGAGAAGGGGTGCCCCGGTAGTGTGAATAGCACGAGGGGGCCGCAGTGAAAAGGCCCAAGCGACTGTTTAGCAAAAACACAGGTCTGTGCGAAGCCGTAAGGCGAAGTATACGGGCTGACGCCTGCCCGGTGCTGGAAGGTTAAGGGGAGCGGTTAGGGAGTAATCCCGAAGCTGTGAACCGAAGCCCCAGTAAACGGCGGCCGTAACTATAACGGTCCTAAGGTAGCGAAATTCCTTGTCAGGTAAATTCTGACCCGCACGAATGGCGTAACGACTTGGGCGCTGTCTCAACGAGAGATCCGGTGAAATTTTAATACCTGTGAAGATGCAGGTTACCCGCGACAAGACGGAAAGACCCCATGGAGCTTTACTGCAGCTTGATATTGAATTTGGGTACGATCTGTACAGGATAGGTGGGAGCCTTTGAAGCATGAGCGCCAGCTTGTGTGGAGGCACCGTTGGGATACCACCCTGATCGTATCTAGGTTCTAACCTGGTGCCCTTAGCGGGTACGGGGACAGTGTCAGGTGGGCAGTTTGACTGGGGCGGTCGCCTCCTAAAGAGTAACGGAGGCGCCCAAAGGTTCCCTCAGAATGGTTGGAAATCATTCGAAGAGTGCAAAGGCATAAGGGAGCTTGACTGCGAGACCTACAAGTCGAGCAGGGACGAAAGTCGGGCTTAGTGATCCGGTGGTACCGCATGGAAGGGCCATCGCTCAACGGATAAAAGCTACCCTGGGGATAACAGGCTTATCTCCCCCAAGAGTCCACATCGACGGGGAGGTTTGGCACCTCGATGTCGGCTCATCGCATCCTGGGGCTGAAGTAGGTCCCAAGGGTTGGGCTGTTCGCCCATTAAAGCGGTACGCGAGCTGGGTTCAGAACGTCGTGAGACAGTTCGGTCCCTATCTGTCGTGGGCGTAGGAAATTTGAGAGGAGCTGTCCTTAGTACGAGAGGACCGGGATGGACGTACCGCTGGTGTACCAGTTGTTCCGCCAGGAGCACCGCTGGGTAGCTATGTACGGACGGGATAAGCGCTGAAAGCATCTAAGCGTGAAGCCCCCCTCAAGATGAGATTTCCCAGTATGTAAGACCCCTTGAAGACGACGAGGTAGATAGGCTGGGGGTGGAAGTGCAGTAATGCATGGAGCTGACCAGTACTAATCGGTCGAGGGCTTATCCAAAT
>NZ_JBYTCE010000050.1:0-1038 GCF_058789975.1 Paenibacillus sp. FW104-T2
CAAGCCATAGCTTCGGTGGTGTGTTTAGCCCCGTTACATTTTCGGCGCAGAGTCACTCGACCAGTGAGCTATTACGCACTCTTTCAATGGTGGCTGCTTCTAAGCCAACATCCTGGTTGTCTGTGCAACTCCACATCCTTTCCCACTTAACACACACTTGGGGACCTTAGCTGATGGTCTGGGCTGTTTCCCTTTTGACAATGGATCTTAGCACTCACTGTCTGACTCCCGGAAGTAAGTCTATGGCATTCGGAGTTTGACTGAGCTTGGTAACCCTTGCGGGCCCCGCACCCAATCAGTGCTCTACCTCCACGACTCTGTTTTCCGAGGCTAGCCCTAAAGCTATTTCGGGGAGAACCAGCTATCTCCGAGTTCGATTGGAATTTCTCCGCTACCCCCACCTCATCCCCGCACTTTTCAACGTGCGTGGGTTCGGGCCTCCAGTGCGTGTTACCGCACCTTCACCCTGGACAGGGGTAGATCACCCGGTTTCGGGTCTACGTCCACGTACTATGTCGCCCTATTCAGACTCGCTTTCGCTGCGGCTCCGGCTCTTCACCTTAACCTTGCACGGGAACGTAACTCGCCGGTTCATTCTACAAAAGGCACGCCATCACCCCTAAAATGGGCTCTGACTTCTTGTAAGCACACGGTTTCAGGTTCTATTTCACTCCCCTTCCGGGGTGCTTTTCACCTTTCCCTCACGGTACTGCTTCACTATCGGTCGCTAGGAAGTATTTAGCCTTGGCAGATGGTCCTGCCGGATTCATACGGGGTTTCACGTGCCCCGCACTACTCGGGATCCGTCTCGGAGGGAACAGACTTTCAATTACAGGGCTTTTACCTTCTTTGGCGGGCCTTTCCAGACCTCTTCGTTTAACCGGTTCCTTTGTAACTCCATGTGAGACGTCCCACAACCCCAGAGAGCAAGCTCTCTGGTTTGGGCTGTTCCGCGTTCGCTCGCCGCTACTGACGGAATCACTATTGTTTTCTCTTCCTCAAGGTACTTAGATGTTTCAGTTCCCCTGGTATGCCTCT
>NZ_JBYTCE010000051.1:0-704 GCF_058789975.1 Paenibacillus sp. FW104-T2
ATGATTGGGGTGAAGTCGTAACAAGGTAGCCGTATCGGAAGGTGCGGCTGGATCACCTCCTTTCTATGGAGAATCGTCTTCTGTAACGAAGTCATTCAAATACGCAGGTTCATTGAACCTGCGACAGCAGCATCGTTACTTATCCATTTGTTCAGTTTTGATGGAATTTGAGGGGCCATAGCTCAGCTGGGAGAGCGCCTGCCTTGCAAGCAGGAGGTCAGCGGTTCGATCCCGCTTGGCTCCACCAAAGATTTCGTCTATTTAGCTTGTTCTTTGAAAACTAGATATCGAAACGAAAATTGCGAATTAGAACATTCCTTTTAGCTGAACTTGTGTTAAAACAAGTTTCAAATATTAGCGAAAACTGCTTTGCGATGGTATCGAATTGGAACGACTTTTGGATTTGCGCAAGCAAACCAAGGGAAGAGACAGCTCGAAACCGGAGCATTTGGTTAAGCTACTAAGAGCACACGGAGGATGCCTAGGCGCTAGGAGCCGATGAAGGACGTGGCGAACAACGATACTGCCTCGGGGAGCTGTAAGCAAGCTTTGATCCGGGGATGTCCGAATGGGGAAACCCAGCTGGGGTAATATCCAGTTACTCACAACTGAATACATAGGTTGTGTAGAGGCATACCAGGGGAACTGAAACATCTAAGTACCTTGAGGAAGAGAAAACAATAGTGATTCCGTCAGTAGCGGCG